>JABBNV010000153.1 GCA_019352125.1 Acidobacteriota bacterium
TAGCGAGGATTACCTGCCGTTGCTTGATCTGCGCACCAAGATTGTGCCCGCCGAGTTGAAGAACAACGCTGGCATCGTTGGCGCCGCACTGCAGGCCGCCATCCACTTCAAAGTGACCAAATAGTAACCCCAGCTGCAGAAACCCAGACGATACAAGAGGCCCGGCGCGAAAGCGTCGGGCCTCTTTGGTGCCGGTGGTGGCCAGGGCTTCCCCTCCCTGGCCCCCACCGGAGTCTGTTTATTTACTTGGCGTCAACAGCCTTCGGATCGGCCTTGACATCTGCCTTAGTATGTCCGGCCAGCCGGGCATCCTTTTCATGACGCAGCAGGTCAATCGCCGTTTCAAAATCTTCCAAGGAATCAAACGCTTGGTAGACACTGGCAAAGCGCAAATACGCAATCTGATCCAACTTTTGCAGCGGGCTCAGAATGGCCAGCCCCACCTCGTGGGCTTCAATCTCAGCGGCCCCACTGGAGCGAATCACCTCTTCGACTTCCTGGGCCAGCACGGCAAGATCATCCTCGGTCACTGGACGGCCCTGGCACGCCTTGCGCACACCATTGACCACCTTGCTGCGGCTGAACGGCTCGCTCACGCCCGAGCGCTTGGTAACCGACAGGCTGGTGGTCTCCAACGTGGAGAACCTACGGCCGCATTCAGGACACTGACGACGACGCCGGATGGTTGAGCCGTCGTCCGCAATTCTGCTGTCCACTACGCGAGAATCAGGATGACGGCAAAACGGACAGTACATCTGATGCTCCTTTCATGGGCAGCGTTTGCATCGCTGGGATTGGGGATCCAGATGGACGCCGCTGCGTGGCGCATACCGAAAACTTCACCCGTGGTGATCTTGTTCACGGCTAGTCTACGACTAGATGTGGGCGAATTACAAGAGCGTAATTACCATATGTAGTGGTTTAGCCGCTAAATCGGCTGTCCACCGCGTCCCCGTGAGCTGGCAAGTCTTCGGCATCGCTGAGTGCGCGGATATGCCGCTGGACATCCTTCAGTGCACTCTGCGAATAGCTGATCTGCTGGATGGCCCGCAGGAACGTGATCACGTTGAGTCCGGAGGAAAAAGCTGCCGTTCCGGACGTGGGGAGCACGTGGTTGGAGCCAGCGCAGTAGTCACCCAGGCTCACAGGGCTATAGTCCCCCACAAAGATGGCGCCTGCGCTGGTGATCCGGGCAGCGGTGGCCACGGAATCCGCCGTCATAATTTCCAAGTGTTCAGCTGCATACGCATTGGCCACATCCACCGCAGCCGCCAGATCATCCACCAGCACCGCGCCGGACTGCGGCCCGGACAGCGCCACGCACACCCTGTCACCGTGCTTGGTGGTGGCAGCACGTTCCGCCAGCTGAACCTCCACTGCGGCAGCTAGATCCGGGGACGTGGTGATCAGGACGGAGGCAGCATTGGGATCATGCTCCGCCTGGCTGATCAGATCCGCCGCTACCAGCGTGGGGTTAGCGCTCTGATCCGCCAGGATCGCAATTTCGGTAGTGCCAGCCTCAGAGTCAATCCCCACCACACCGCGCACCAGCCGTTTGGCGGTGGCCACAAAAACGTTTCCGGGCCCGGTAATCACATCCACCGGAGCCAGCTCCGGACCCTCGGGTCCCGCGGCACCGTACGCAAACGCTGCGATGGCCTGGGCTCCCCCGATGGCATACACCTCCGTGACACCCAGGAGCGCTGCCGCAGCCAGAATTGTGGGGTTGGGCAGCCCGTCATTGTCCTTTTGCGGCGGCGAGGCCAGGGCGATTGACTGCACACCGGCTGCTTGAGCTGGAACCACGTTCATCACCACGGAGGAAGCCAGAGCGGCCAGGCCGCCCGGAACGTAGAGCCCCACACGGTTCACTGGGACCCACCGCTGGGTCACCGCAGCGCCGTCGGCAATATCCACCGTGACGTCCTGTGGCTTCTGTGCATCTGCGAATTGGCGTGCTCGCGCAATGGACTCTTCGAGAGCTGCCCGCACGGCCGGATCGAGCCCTGCAAGGGCTGCGTCCAAGGCTGCGGATGGCACCAACGGATGGTGCTGCATGACGCCGTCGAACTTTTCCGCCAACTCACTCAACGCCGCGAATCCACGGGTACGGACGTCGTCAAGAATCCCTTGAACAATGGCCTCCGCGTCAGCGCGTGAAGCTGCTAGCACGCGGGGCAGGGCACCCTTGAGCTGCGCGGCGGACAAGCGCTGACCGCGTAGATCCAGGGTACGAAACGCGATGGGACTGGGCACGGCGGATGAATTCACCCAGTCAGTTTAGCTGTGCGCAGCGGCGTTGCGCTCATCCTCAGGGCTGGAGCGCAACAGACTCCCAAGGGTTCCAATAAACAGGATCAATGCGCAGCTACCGGGCCAGATAGCCAGCACGCTATAAGTCCGCAAAGAGAAGGCGATGCTATCGCTGGCTGGGTGCGCGGGTGTGTGCCCCCACAGTGCGCCGGCCAAGGTGCCCAGCTGCCACGCGATGATGGACCCCACAGCACAGCCAATCACCGTCACCAGCACCTTGAACGCAGCACCCGTGCGGCGCCGTTGCGGCAACAGCAGGAATGCCGTCACAATGCCGGCCACCAGTCCCAGACCTGCAAGTACCAAATCTCGGGGCAGCCAGGTGGAAACATCCTCACCGGAGCCGTAGAACGCACCGCTAGGAGCCAGCATCCACCACAGTCCGCCCACTACAACACCGGCGACGGCGGTGAGTGAAAACCATTTGATCAGGGACGCCGGGGGCGCAGCAGTCAGGTCAGCCGGAACTGCCTGAGCATAGGCTGCGGGCGGGTATTGCGAAGCGCCGTTTGGCCGTTGACTCATGTACCCAGCTTAACGGATCCTGAGGCCAAGCTCACACCAGCTCGCGTGGTGCATTGTCTAGGGCCCGGCATAGGCTGAGAAAGGAAGCTACACCAGTAGAACACAGTGAAAAGATACGATGACGCAGCAAACTCCCGAACCCTTACCCGCCCCCACCCCCGGGGAGTTGTTCCGATCTGCGTTTCGTCAGCACGCGGCCGGCGTCGCCATTATCACCGCCTCACATGAAAATCTTCCCTTCGGCTTCACGGCAACTTCCCTGGCGTCACTTTCTGCAGTGCCGCCGCGCTTCACTTTCAACATGGCCATCACTTCGCACTCCTGGCCAGCTGTGAAATCCGCTGAATATATTGGCGTACACATGTTGGGCAATGCTCACCGAGATCTAGCTGATTCCTTTGCCCGGTCCAAGGATCGATTCAATGATGCGGTCTGGGCCACTGGAGATTTTGGTGTTCCCGTGATCGCTGGTGTGACCGGCTGGCTGGTGGGGCGCGTTGAAGCTCGTTACGTCTTCGATAACAACGCCGTCATTGTGGCTCAGGTAGTGGGCGGCGGAAACGGTCCAGTGGACGCTGGCCCGGAGAACGCAGGCCCGCTGCTGTACCACAGTGGACAGTACGCCCGACCGGCAAGTCTGGATTACTTCGGTTAGCCCCGCAAATTGACCGCCGTGCTGGCGCCCGGTGGTAGCGTGAGGCCATGGGGAACAGTCAACTTGCAATGACGCCGGATCAAGCCTTGGCACGCGGCAAAGAGCGCACACGCTACGGGCGGGCAGCCCTGCGGCAAGGGCTGCTGACAATACTTTGGACGGCGTTGGTGGTGGCGCAGTCCTTCGAGCGACCCGTGACTGGGTTCATGTACTTCAAGGTCACCGCCCTCGTCTTCTTCGCGGCCACCACCGTCTACTGCACGGTTAAGTGGCACCGCGCCCGCCCTCAGTAGCCTAGCTAGCCAGCAAAAAAACCTCAGCATACGGACCAAACCCCCCGCCGTGCCAGAGGGCTTCGTCCACTTGCGTGGGTTGAAAGGTTAGGTGCCCACCGAGTCAATCGAGGCCAGTGGCCCTACCGTTACGCCGCCATCCACGGGGAGGGTGACTCCGGTGATCCAGGCGGCGTCTGCCGAGGCTAGAAACGCCACCGCAGCCGCAATGTCTTCCGGGGTGCCGACACGGCCCAGTGGCACAATCTTGGCCAACCGTTCAATATCAGCGTCACGCCCATCCCACACTCGGGTGCGTATGGTCCCCGGGGCCACCACATTGACGCGGATGCCGTTCCCACCGTAGGTCACCGCCAGGTTCTTCGCCACGAGGGACAGCCCCGCCTTGGCCGAGGAGTAGGCCAGTCCCCCAAAGGCGGCGAGACCATTGACCGAGCTGATCAGAACTATGGCCCCCTGACTCTCTTTCAGGTACGCCGCACTCTCTCGGATGAGCCGGATGGGACCGTGCAGGTTGAGCTCCTGGATGTGGTTCCAATACTCGTCAGCCAGCTCATCCGGAACGTCGTAGTCGCCACCGGCCACGGAAGTCAGGACGTCGATCCGGCCAAATTCACGCACGACGGCGTCAATAGCGTTGCGTACCGACGTTGAGTCGCAGATGTCGCAGTGGACAGTGAAAAGAGCGCCAGCCGGTGCCAGGGCATGAAGGGCATCATCTTTGCCCAGCAGTTCTGTGTCCAGGACGGCCACTCGGGCACCTTCGGACAGAAAGCGCTCAACGATGGCGCGGCCAATACCGTTAGCGCCGCCGGTGACCACTGCAACTTTGTCTGAAAATCTCATGCGAATAGCGTACCCGGGGACGCGGGTATCGCCAGCCTCCAGCAACAGCGACGGGTTCGACGACCAACGCCGATCTTAGTCCCCCAGGCAGGCGGGGCCCAGCAACACCTTGAGGTCACCAAACAGCGCAGGGTTCGGATTGACCCGATGGTGCAACGGCAACTTCATGATCTTGGTGGACCCAGAGCCGTTGAGCTTCATCCGCACTTCTGTGGTGCCGTTGTGCGTCTCCAGAATCTCTTTCAGCGCCAGGAGTACGGGCTCGGTAGCCTTGTGCTCCATCATAGAAATGACCACGGGGCCGCTGCCGCCGTCGTCGCTAATATCCGGAACGGTGAGTTCCATCGCGTTGAGCGTGACAGCGCCGTCGTCGCGCTTCTGCAAGCGGCCCTTGACCACCACAATCAAGTCCTCGGCCAGCACAGAGGAAATGGGCCCATAGACCTGGCCGAAGAACATGACTTCCATGGAACCGCCCAGATCCTCCACCTCGGCACGGGCATAGGCGTTACCGCTGGACTTGGCAATCCTCCGGGACAGGGAGGTGATCATGCCGGCGATAGTGACAATCGCACCGTCACTGGGCCCGTCCTCCCCCAGGAGAGCGGTGATGCTTTGGTCCGCGTGCTGATCCAGCACTCCTTCCAGCCCCTGCAACGGGTGATCTGAAACGTACAGTCCCAGCATGTCCCGCTCAAAGGAGAGCTTGTCCTTCTTCTCCCACTCGGGCAGGTCTGGAACCTCTACGGCCAGCGATGGCCCGCTTCCGCCTTCCATCCCATCGAAGGCGCTGAACAGGTCAAACTGGTTGGCCGCCTCATTGCGCTTGAGCACAATCACGGAATCCACGGCTTCTTCGTGAATCAGCGCCAGCGCCCGTCGCGGATGGCCCAGTGAGTCGAAGGCTCCGGCCTTGATGAGCGATTCAATGGTGCGCTTGTTGCAGACGACGGCGGGTACCTTTTGCAGGTAGTCGCTGAAGGACGTGAATGCGCCCTTCTCGTCCCGAGCACTCACCATGGCGCGCACTACGTTGGCACCCACGTTGCGCACTGCGGCCATACCGAAGCGGATGTCCTTGCCCACTGGGGTGAAGTTCACGGAGGATTCGTTGACGTCCGGTGGGAGTACCACGATGCCCATCTTCCGGCATTCGTTGAGGTACAGCGCCAGCTTGTCCTTGTCATCGCCCACGCTGGTCAGCAGTGCTGCCATGTACTCCGCGGGGTAATGCGCCTTGAGGTACGCGGTCCAGTAAGAAACCAGCCCGTACGCTGCAGTGTGCGCTTTGTTGAAGGCGTAGTCCGCAAAAGATTCAAGAACAATCCAGAGAGCATCCATGGCGGCTTGGGAGTACCCGTTGGCCGCCATGCCGGCGAAGAAGTCTGCCTGCTGTTTGTCCAGCTCGGATTTCTTCTTCTTACCCATGGCACGACGCAAAATGTCAGCTTGGCCCAGGCTGAATCCGGCCAGTTTCTGCGCCGCCGCCATGACCTGCTCTTGATACACAATCAGGCCGTATGTACCGCCCAGAATCTCGCTGAGCGGCTCTTCGAGCTCCTTGTGAATCGGCTCAATTTCCTGGAGTCCGTTTTTACGGAGGGCATAGTTGGTGTGTGAATTAACACCCATGGGGCCGGGTCGGTAGAGTGCCAGAACGGCGGAAATGTCCTCAAAATTATCCGGCTTCATCAGCTTGAGAAGGGAGCGCATTGGACCGCCGTCAAGCTGGAAAACCCCCAGCGTATCTCCGCGAGCCAACAGCTCATAGGAGGCCGCATCGTCCAGTTCCAGCGTTTCCAAATCCAGCTCAAAATCCTTGTTGAGCTGAATATTCTCCAGGGCATCGGAAATGATGGTCAGGTTGCGAAGGCCCAAGAAGTCCATTTTGATCAGCCCCAAACCCTCGCAGGTGGGGTAATCGAACTGGGTGATCACCTGGCCATCTTGTTCGCGCCGCATGATGGGGATGATGTCGATCAGCGGATCGGAGGACATAATGACGCCCGCAGCGTGCACGCCCCACTGGCGCTTCAGCCCTTCGAGCCCCAGAGCCATATCAAATACTTTTTGCGCGTCAG
>JABBNV010000154.1:0-5152 GCA_019352125.1 Acidobacteriota bacterium
GGGGGCCCATAGACACCGTCGGCGATGAAGCGGACGACTTTGGGGCGGGCGCCGGTACCTGGCTAAAGGTGTCCGGGTAGTTTCCCAAGAAGCCAATTCGGTTCAGTGGCCAGGCACGAACTGCCGCCTTGCCTTCCACATCCGCTTCATTGACAAATCCGTCTCCCGGACCAAATTGTGCATGGTAGCGAGAGTCCGCCGAGTTGTTCCTGTTATCCCCCATAACCCAGAGCTTGTTCGCAGGAACTTTCACGTCAAAAGAGTTATACGTTGGGGGTGCAAGGTTTTTGGATCCTGGGTATACATAGGGCTCCGTCAGAGGGGCGCCGTTGACAGTGATCTTTCCCGAAGCATCGCAACAAATCACCCTGTCGCCCGGCAAACCGATAACGCGCTTCACCAAGTGTTGTTGTGAGTCATCGGGTTGTAGCCCCAGAAAAATCAGCACGTCGGTGAACCAGCGCATGGCACCAGCCGTGGTTTCTGACTTAGGCGGCAACCACCCCTGGGTGTCCCTGAAGACCACAATATCCCCGCGTTCCAGGGCAAACGGTCGTGGAACCAACAGGTTGACGAATATCCGGTCATTTAATTCAAGGGTGTTCTCCATTGACCCGGATGGGATGTAGTACGCCCGGAAGAGAAAGGTTTTAATCAGGAAGGACAGCACCAAAGCGATGGCGATGATGGTCAAGATTTCCTTGAGCCACGAGCCGACCCCACTGCGCGAGTGGCCCGCAGCTTTGCCGTCCGGCACCGCCGCCGCGCCGCCGTCTAGCTCGCCTGCTGCGGCTGTGCCGTGGCTGTCCCCGGCATCCGACGCGTCGGGAGGAAGATGAGACATTAGTGCGGATCCTTTGCAGCGCCGGGAGTTTCGCTTACTCGAGGCAGGTCAGTGGCCCGGTTCAAGGGCCAGAGGATGTAAAACGGTCTACCAATCACTTTAGAGCTCAACACCAATCCCCCACCCGGCGCACCCAATAAGGCACGGGAATCCTTGGAGACGGAACGGTGATCACCCATCAGCCACAACTTACCCTCTGGCACCACCACATCGAAACGTTCCTCGCTGGGCGCGTCTGTGGGGAAGACATAGGGTTCGTGTAATTCGGCGCCGTTGACCAGCAGGTTTCCGTCCGCTGCGCAGCATTTAACGTGATCCCCCGGAACCCCAATGACGCGCTTGACGTAGACCGTGTCACTGCCGGTGATTCCTAGCCATTCCCCCACAAATTTGACGGCATGAACCAGCGGCCCCCTGCCGTCGTCGAGCGGGTCAAAGGATCCTTTCCCGTCGAACACGACCACATCCCCGCGTTGAATGGGAGAGGCAGTGAAGTCCGTCCGAGAGACCAACACGCGATCGCCCGTTTTTAGCAGCGGATCCATAGAGTCAGAGGGGATGTAGTAAACGTCCACCCAGAACGCGCGTATCACGGCTCCCAGCACCACCACAGCAAAAACTGCTATAACCACGGAACGCCAGCCCAGTATCCTGGACCGGCGTTCCGTGGTGCTCAAAGCTGTGCCTTAAAGAAGAATTACTTTGCTACGACGTTGTCGCGCTTTTCCTTGATCTTGGCAGCCTTGCCGCGCAGATCGCGCATGTAGTAAAGCTTGGCGCGACGAACATCACCCTTGGTGACAACCTCAATCTTGTCGATGATCGGGGAATGTACCGGGAAGGTACGCTCCACGCCGACGCCGAAGGAGACCTTGCGGACGGTGAAAGTTTCGCGGATGCCATCGCCCTGGCGGCCAAGAACAAAGCCCTTGAACACCTGAACACGGGAGCGGCTACCTTCAATAATGTTCACGTGAACATTGAGGGTATCGCCGGCGCGGAACGCGGGGATGTCGGTACGCAGGCTGGCTGCGTCGACGGAATCGAGGATATGCATATTCTCACTCCTGGTGAACGCCACAGGTCATCCACTCATTGGAAGCAACTGGGCGGCTCAGTGAAGACACCGGAACAAGCTCAGCTGAAAGTGTTGTTGGACCGTATTGCCATGCTGGTTCTACGGTGAGTCCTCGTGTTGACGCTTACTCCCCTGTGGCAGAGAAGAGCCCACTGGACACAAAGCTCAATTCTGCCATATGGGCGGCTGCGGAGCTAATCCTGAGTCGGCGTGGAACCGGGCGCTGCTCGCCGAGCAACCTTGTGATCGACGACGGCGTATCCCAGTTCCCAGAGGGTGTTGCGTTCCGCTTTGCTCAAGTTAGTTGCATCCATTTGCTCGATAAGCTCTGGGCGGCGTGCGGACGTGCGGCGCAGCGACTGCTCTTTGCGGTACTTGGCAATCTTCGCGTGATTCCCGCTCAACAGCACATCGGGGACATCACGCTCGCGCCAAGTCGATGGCTTGGTGTAGACGGGGTACTCCAGAAGCCCATCGGCATGAGATTCCTCCACCAATGACTCCGGGTTGCCTACAACTCCAGGCAACAGGCGACCAATGGCCTCCACCATGGCCAGCACCGCCACTTCCCCGCCGTTGAGCACGTAATCACCGAGGCTGATGGGCCGTACGGTGAAGTGTTCTTCAGCCCATTCCAATACTCGTTCATCAATGCCTTCGTATCGGCCACACGCAAAAACAAGGTGCTCCTGCTCCGCGAGTTCATACGCCAGCGCCTGGTTGAACACCTCTCCCGCGGGCGAAGGAACTATCAGGGTGGGCTTGGTCTCCGCGGCAGTGTCGATAATGGACTCCAGTGCCTGGGCCCAAGGCTCCGGTTTCATCACCATGCCCGCGCCACCACCATAGGGTGTGTCATCCACGCTGCGGTGCTTGTCCGTGGTGAATTCTCGAAGCTCGTGAACGTTCAGTTCCAATAACCCGTCCTTCCGGGCCTTGCCAATCAGGCTCAGCTCCAGGGGCGCAAGGTACTGCGGGAAGATACTGAAAACGTCGAAGCGCACTTACTCTCCCGCGTCGTCGTCAGTGTTAAGCGTAAAGAGACCGCCGGGCGGAGTCAGCAGGATGTACCCGCCCTCCACATTCACCTCAGGCACAATCTCCGTGACAAACGGAACCAGAATTTCCCGACCAGCCAGGTCCTCAACCGTCAGTAGATCCTGGGACGGAAGAATTGACAGCGATTTGACCTTGCCAACAGTCTCATCGCCAACACGGACGGCTAGCCCTACCAGCTGGTGCTCATACCAGGCATCATCGTCAGCATCCGCCGTGTCCTCAGTGTCGATGAACAACTTGGCACCGCGCAGCGTTTCGGCCTGGTTCCGATCCTCAATTTCTTCGAAACTCAGCAACAGGATTTCCTTGTTCCACCGCGCGCCCAAGACCGTCAGCGGGCCCAGCTTCGCGGGCTCAACACGTAGCTCCTCGCCCGGAACAAACCGCTCCGCAGGGGCATCTGTGAACAGCTGCACTGTCACTTCACCGCGAATTCCGTGCGGCTTACCGATTCTGGCTAGTTGTACCTGCATGCGAATCCTTGGATTGAGGGAAACTGTCGATGAAAAAACTTTGGCCCCGTCACCAAACGGTGTCGGGGCCAAAGTTTGAGTGCTTGAGATGAATCCTAGCGACGGCGGTCGGTATCGACCACGTCTACTCGTACGGATTCTCCGCCGGCCAAGGCTGCAATCACGGTGCGCAATGCACGCGCGGTGCGGCCCTGACGCCCGATTACCCGGCCAAGATCATCCTGATGAACATGCACCTCAAGGGTTTCCCCCCGGCGATTGTTCTTGGCTGTGACCTTGACGTCCTCGGGACTGTCGACAATCCCGCGAACCAGATGTTCGAGCGCGTCAGCCAGCAATTTATTCAGCCTCGGTGTTCTCGGCTGCAGGCTCGGAAGAAGCTTCTACTTCTTCATCCTTCTTGGCCTTCGGCGTGATGGCTTCCTTGACAATAACGGAAGACTTCTCCGGCGCCACGAACGGCGTCTTCGGAGCCTTGACCTTCAAGGTACCTTCCGCGCCGGGAAGACCCTTGAACTTCTGCCAGTCACCGGTGATCTTCAAGATCGCGGCAACCTGCTCGGTCGGCTGCGCGCCAACGGAAAGCCAGTACTGGGCACGGTCGGAGTTAACCTCAATGAATGAGGGCTCCTCGGTCGGGTGGTACTTACCGATCTCTTCAATGGCACGGCCATCGCGCTTGGCGCGAGAATCCATGACGACGATGCGGTAGTACGGTGCGCGCATCTTACCGAAGCGCTTAAGGCGAATCTTTACGGCCACTTTTGTGGTCACTCCTGGTTCTAAGTGAAGGCGAATCCACGTTTCACGCTCCCGTGGGGCGGGCCGATCAGGTGGTTTCTAAGGACAAGACATGGTGCGGAGAGAGGGGCCGCACGAATCAAGTACCCGTCCATTATGCCAGATGATTTCGCATCTGTGCGACAAGCGAGTGCTCAACCAGCGTTAGGCGGAGTAAAAATACAAGCCCAGACCATCGCCCTGCTGAGCCGCTGACGCCAGCTCTGAAATCATCCGCACTAACGGTTCGGTCTCTTCGACAGAGCTGGACATCTCTTCGGTGGCTGCCCAGTCTGCCGCAAGTTGCGTTACGTCTTCCTGGTCTTCAAGGTCCATGAGCTCCGCGAATACGGCCACCAGGCCCGCGGGTACCTCAAGCAACGAGTCCAGTTCAATGTCCACCATGGCCAGCTCACACTCGGTGCCGGTAGCGTGCACCGTCTTCACGGCCTGCTCGCCCAGAACTTCCAGATCCAGATCAGTCAGCGTCGGTACATCCGTGCTGACTTGCGGTGCCTTAGCCGAATGTCCGGAATCCAATGCAGCCGCGTAGGCAACGGCATCGTGGTGGTTGGCAACAAATAGCTGAGCGGATATGGACACGTGGACCTCTCATAGACGGATTAACACGGAGCACCATCATCGCAAGGGCACGGTACCCCTACGTCTCACTAACGGCTCTTAGATGCCTCAACACTAACGCGAATTCGGTTCCGCCACGGGTCTTCGAAGCGAAGTTCAGCTCCCGTGTTGGCCACAGCAATATTGTGGTGAGCCAACCGCTCTGCCAGCGCCCCGACATCGTCAGTGGAGGGCAGGCTAATGAGCACCTCACCCAAGCCCAGCGTGTCCTTGCGAGGACCGGCGCCTCGGCTATTCCACACGTTCATTGCCATATGGTGGTGGTAGCCCCCGGCA
>JABBNV010000154.1:5162-6696 GCA_019352125.1 Acidobacteriota bacterium
CGGCGGTGCGCTCAAAACCCAACGTATCGACATAGAAATCCGCAGCCGTAGCAACGTCACCGACCTGTAGGTGAACGTGTCCAATGGCCGCGTTGGCGTGCCGCTGACCCACGACGGCGTCTTCGCTCAAGTGTTGCTCGAGGAAGGTCTGGGGTGGCAGTGTGAGGGTGTCCATCACCACCTCAGACCCGTTCCACGTCCATGCATCCCGGGGGCGATCCCAGTACAGCTCAATACCGTTGCCCTCCGGGTCAGTGAAATAGAAGGCTTCGCTCACCAGGTGGTTGGCGCTGCCAACAAATGCTGTGGGGTCATATTGCGCGGCAGATGCGACAGTGGCGGCCAACGCCGACTGGTCCTCGAAGAGAAACGCCGTATGGAACAGGCCAGCCTCGCCCCGGCCAGGGCTGTGTAACCCGGCGGATGGTTCCAAATGCACCAGCGGCGTGGTTCCGCGGCCCAAATAGAGTCCGCCATCTGCCTCAGCCACCTCGTCCAGGCCCAGTGCCTTTTGGTAGTAGTTGCTCATCAGTTTCATATCCCCGACCTTGAGCATCACAGTGCCCATGGCGAGATCGGCGGGTAGAACGTCCGTAGGCGCACCCGAAGTATTTGTATTCATACGCATATAACTATGCCGTGCCCTCCACTTATTCCCGCCCAAATTCAGCCCTCTGGTAACTACTGTTGGCACCTGATGGATACGTCTGGTTACGGCAATCTGGGCCGTGGCACAAAGGTATGATGCCCCAGATCCAGCCGCATCACCGTCCTCTCCCCTAGTGCGTCCAGCCCAGCGGATTGTTCGCCCGCCCGGATGAGCTGGAGCTCCGGGCCTAGCTGATCCGTAGGTTTGAAGCCGAATCTGGCATAGAACGGCGCATTGAAGGGGACGTACACAAAGGTGCTCAGCGTCATGGCGCAGAAACCACTCTCACGGGCCCACTCAATGGCGGCCTCGAGCAGCGCCGTGCCAATGCCCACTCTGCCGAAGGCCGGATCCACTGATAACTGTTGCAGGTGAGCCTCCCCACCAACGGCTTCGATCCTGGCAAATCCCACCGGTGGGCGGCCCGCCACCATAATGTGTAGGGCCTCGGAGAATTCATGGACAGGTGCACGTTGGGGCAGTGGACCAGCGACCCAAGAAGCCACATCAAATTCGCGATCCGCAGCGTCCTCGATGGCAGGCAGCAAGGATAGCTCGGCAAGGCTGGCTGGTCGGATTTGCTGCACTTAATGGATGCTACGCGGCAGCACCGACATTGGTTCCTGCTTAGTGCCCGTGGGCAGCGGCCGCAGTCCCCGAGTTTCTAGAATTCGCAATGAAAGACCGGACCAACGCGGCACCTTCCGGCGTATCCTGGGGCCGATGCCCGCCTGGTGTGACCCGGTGCACTGCGCCCGTGGCCCGCAAATACTCCGCAACCTCTTCGTAGACGGGCTCCCACCCGCCGGTGAGCACCAGAGTGGGCACGCCCGGCACAATGTGCAATGGCGCGGACCATGGGGGTGCCTGGCGTCGAAGTCGCTG
>JABBNV010000155.1 GCA_019352125.1 Acidobacteriota bacterium
GTCCTGATCCGCCGTCGCCGGAGCATCGGCCAGCACACAGCCAGCTACTGCTTACGTGAACCGCGTCCACCCAGATATAGCCAAATCCTTGAGATTTGGGTGCTCACGACCTCCGGCTTAGCGAAATGGCCCGCTAGCGTTAATCCTTCGTTAACCTTGCCCCGTCAGTCTCTTTACCTACGCCAAATAACGTCAAGACGTAGGGTGCCGCTCATGGCGCCATGGCTCCTTCCTGGGAGCCGGTATCAAGCTATTCCCTGGAAGGGGCAAAATCTAGTGAAGGTTCTTCGCTTCGGCCGCGTTGCGGCAGTTCTCGCTGTTGGCGCTGTTGCACTCTCCGCCTGTGGCGGCGGATCCACTTCGGCTACCAGCTCGGACGGGTCATCATCCTCTTCGTCCTCGGCTGGCGCTGACCTCAGCAGCCTCAAGGGCACGATCACCGCTGGCGGATCCTCCGCACAGGCAAACGCTCAGGATGCCTGGAAGGCTGGCTTCAATGCGCAGGCCAGCGGCGTGACAATCAACTACGACAAGTCACAGGGCTCCGGTGGTGGCGTAACCAACTTCAACGCCGGTTCCTACGACTTTGCTGGTACTGACTTCTACCTCAACGCCACGCAGGCCACGGCTGCCAAGAAGGTTTGTGGCGACGGCGGTGCTGTGAACCTGCCTGTCTACACTGACGGTGTTTCGATTATTTTCAATGTTAAGGGCGTGGACAAGCTCAAACTTGACGAGGACACGATCGTCAAAATCTTTACCATGAAGATTAAGAGCTGGGACGATCCTGCCATCAAGGCGCTTAACCCAGACGTAACGCTACCCAGCACGGCCATCACCACTGTGTCGCGCTCTGATGGCTCCGGCACGACGAATAACTTCACCAACTACCTGCACCAACTCTCTCCGGCTATCTGGACCACACCGGCAAACCCCAAGTGGCCGATTGCTGGCTCCTCAGCTCAGCAGGGTAATGCCGGGGTCGTGAACACCGTCAAGTCCGGCGACGGCATGATCGGCTACGCTGACCACTCCGCCATTGGGGACGTACACACTGCGTCCATCAAGGCTGGCAGCGCTTACGTGGACTACTCGCAGGCTGGCGTGACAAAGGCGATTGCCACGGCGGTAACCCAGGCAACCACGGGCACCACTGGTGACCTCGCTCAGGACATCGATTACACCAAGCTGACGGACGGTCAGGCTTATCCGATCCCGCTGATGTCCTACGATGTTGTCTGCAAGACGTTCAAGGATCCCGCGCAGGCGAAGTTGACCAAGGAGTACATTAAGTACATCGTCTCGGATCAGGGTCAGAAGATTGCCGCTAAGAATGCGGGATCTGCTCCGATCCCGACGGAACTGGCCGCGAAGATCGTTGCTGAGCTGGATAAGATTTCCTAGCAGTAAAGTCATTTGGCTGAACGTACCGGCCGTCCCAGCTCGATTTCGGGCAAGTCACCATCGGGCGGCCGGTACTGTCATATGTAGTAACCCTTCCGGCAACGAGAAAGCACGCTGTGAGCGCATCATCACCCGCTTTGAGAAAGAAGACATCGGCCGCCGCCAAGGCGCGGCCCGCTGACCGGGTATTCAAATTCCTTAGCACCGCCGCGGCTGTGTCGATCGTGGTGATCCTGGCTGGTGTCGCGCTCTTCCTCATTGTTCGGGCGCTGCCCGCCATCGTGGCTAACTGGGGGAAGAGCAGTGAACTCTCTGGCGGTGTTACGCAGGGTTTCTCGAGCTTTTGGGCGTATGTGGCACCCCTGGCTTTTGGCACCGTATGGGCATCCTTAATTGCCCTGCTGATGGCTACTCCGGTAGCTCTTGGAATTGCGCTCTTCATCTCCCACTACAGCCCTAGAAAATTGGCCAATGGACTTGGCTACATCATCGATCTCTTGGCGGCTGTACCGTCGGTAGTGTTTGGCCTGTGGGGCATTATCGTGATGCGCCCTTTGCTGATCCCACTGCAGCAGTGGCTCAATGAATACCTTGGCTGGCTTCCGTTCTTCTCGGGCAAGGTCACGTCCACCGGCTCGAGTATTCTGACGGGTGCCGTAGTACTAGCTGTGATGGTTTTGCCTATCATTACCTCGATTTCCCGCGAAATTTTCCTGCAGACTCCAAAGCTTCACGAAGAGGCTGCCTTGGCTCTTGGCTCCACTCGCTGGGAAATGGTGCGGCTTGCCGTCTTCCCGTACGCGAAGTCCGGCGTGATAAGCGCGGTTCTGTTGGGTCTGGGACGCGCGCTGGGCGAGACGATGGCCGTGGCCATGATTATCTCGCCAGCTATCATCGCCTCCTTTACGATCGTTACGGAGGGGCAGAACTCCCAGACGATTGCAGCCAACATCGCCTTGAGTTTCCCCATCGCATCGGGGCTGCAGCGTGATGCATTGATTGGGACCGGTCTGATGCTATTTGTTATCTCGCTAGCCGTGAACATGGTGGCTCGTCTGATTGTGAGCGGCAACTCCGGCAAGAAGTCGAAAAAGAAGAAGAAGGCCGAAGTAGCACCTCCGGCTGACGAAGTTTCCCCGGCCAGTGCCGATGAGAGCCCAGTCTCCGTCCTGCACCCCCGTGGGCACGAAGCGTCTGGCGCTACCGAAGGAGTAACCGAATGAGCGCTGCAACTGCAGAACGCACGGGCTCACGCAACCGGCTTACCTCCGGTCAACTGCCTCGATACGCCACCCTGTACACCCTGGCGGCCTCCATAGTTGTTGCCGCGGCCATCATGGGCCTGATGGGCTTCAACTGGATTGGTCTGGCAGCGTTGAGCGCGCTGATCTATCTGATTGCCATCACGGTGCTTTCCTCCGTGGTGGAAAACAGGCGGCGCGCCACTGACAGGTTCATTCGCGGACTGGTAACTGTGTTTTTCATCCTGGCCCTTTTGCCGCTGATCTCCACCTTGTGGACGGTGGTCAGCAAGGGCATCGGGGTAATGAGTTGGAGCTTCATCTCCACCTCCGGCGGACAGTCCCATATTGACCCCAAAACTCTAGAATTGGTGACCCCCCAAGGCGCGCTTCAGGCAATCGTGGGAACGCTCGAGATCACGGGCCTTGCTACTTTGTTCTCCGTGCCGATTGGCTTGCTGACGGCCATCTATTTGGTGGAATATGCTGCTCCCACGTTCTGGCTGCGCCGGGTGGTCAACTTCCTGGTTGACGTGATGACGGGCATTCCGTCCATCGTTGCCGGTCTCTTTGCCTTCTCACTGTTCACGCTCCTGATGGGGCCGAAGGCATTTAGCGGACTTTCCGCCGCGGTCGCCCTTTCCGTGCTGATGATTCCCACAGTGGTGAGATCCTCCGAGGAGATGCTGCGTCTGGTGCCAGCTGATCTGCGTGAAGCCGCCTACGCTTTGGGCGTGACCAAGTTTGTGACCATCGTGCGGATCGTCATTCCGACAGCGATTGCTGGAATTGCCACAGGTATCACCCTGGCGATTGCGCGAGTCATTGGTGAAACGGCTCCGATCTTCATGGCTGCCAGCTTCACGGATTCGTTCAACGCGAACCCATTTTCCGGCGCTATGCAGACGCTCCCTGTGATGTCCTACACGGGCTACAAGTTCCCCGGCCAGGACATTGAATTGTCCAATAACCTTGCCTGGGGTGCGGCCCTGCTGCTGGTGATCATTGTGGTCATCCTGAACCTGATTGCTCGGCTAGTTGCCATGATCTTTGCCCCTAAGACCGGCCGCTAAGCGGAAAAGAAAGAATCTCCCATGTCGAAAAATGTGAATGTCAAAAACCTCAACGTCTACTACAGCGACTTCCTGGCCGTCGAAGGTGTTTCGATGGACATCGCTGCTCGCAGCGTCACGGCTTTTATCGGCCCCTCAGGTTGCGGCAAATCCACCCTCCTCCGCACCCTCAACCGCATGCATGAGGTTATCCCTGGCGCTCATGTGGAGGGCCAAGTCCTCATCGATGGGGACGATCTCTACGGCCCCGGAGTTGACCCGGTGACGGTTCGCCGCCAAATTGGCATGGTGTTCCAGCGGGCCAACCCGTTCCCCACCATGTCCATCAAGGACAATGTCCTGGCCGGCGTGCGGCTGAACAACAAGCGAATTTCCCGCTCCGATGCTGAAGCATTGGTGGAGAAGTCGCTACGTGGCGCCAACCTGTGGAATGAGGTCAAGGACCGTCTGGACAAGCCGGGTCAGGGCCTCTCCGGTGGTCAGCAGCAGCGGTTGTGCATTGCTCGCGCCATTGCTGTGGAGCCGCAGATCCTGCTGATGGATGAGCCGTGCTCCGCGCTGGACCCGATCTCTACGCTGGCCGTGGAGGACTTGATCAACGAGCTCAAGGACACCTACACAGTGGTGATCGTGACGCACAACATGCAGCAGGCGGCTCGCATTTCTGACAAGACGGCGTTCTTCAACATCGCTGGCACGGGTAAGCCCGGCAAGCTGATTGAATACGCCAACACTACGGAGATCTTCAACAATCCGACGGTCAAAGCCACCGAGGATTACGTCTCCGGCCGTTTCGGATAAACACCGCTCTACCGCTAAATCAGCGGGGACAGCGCCAGATATAAGATCAGGGCGACGGCGGCAGAAACTACCGGCGTAGCAACCCATGCACGCAATATTTTCAGCCATAGGCGTCGGTTCACCCTGGCGTTGGGCTGATTCATCCCGGCACCAATAGTGGCACTCGTGGTGGTGTGGGTAGTGGATAGCGGTAGGTGCAGCGCCATCGCACCGACAAATAACAGCACGCCGGATGTCATCTGGGCCACGAAACCGCGCATTGGATCCAGCCGGACCAGCCGCGTACCCAAAGTGTAGACAATCCGCCAACCGCCGCCCAGAGTACCCAGCGCAAGCAGGGCGGCACTGCAGATCACCACCCAGACCGGTACCCCGCCGTCGTTATTCAACCCGGCCGCTCCCAACGCCATGACGACGATTGCGATGGTGCGTTGGCCATCCTGCATGCCATGACCCAGTGCCACGGCACCTGCACCGACGGCTTGAGCCTGCCGCACCTTGCGGTGTACAGAGCTGGGCTGACTGTAGCGGGAACCCCACACGGCCGGGTAGACGAACAGGTAGCCGAACACCATGGCCACCACCGGTGAGAGCAACAGTGGTGCAACAACTACCGGCAAAATTGAGCCATTCACATCGCTAATGGGAGCTTCGCCCTTGAGCACGGCGCCAAACCCGGCACCGACAAGGCCGCCGATCAAGGCGTGTGTCGAGGATGACGGGTATCCGCGCCACCATTGGTAGATACCCCACAGCACCGCCGCCGCCACTCCCGCGGCGAGGATAGCAAGACCGTCCACACCCGAAGGAATGGCAAATAATTTGTCATGCAGGGACAGCGCAAGGATCAGGCTCATCAATGCGCCCACAAAGTTGAAGAACGCAGCCAGTAGGACGGCAATAGTCGGCGTCAATGCGCGGGTACGAAGGGGAAGGGCAATAGCGGCGGAAGCGTCGCGGAAGCCGTTAAGAAATGCAAAACATGCGGCGGCGGCCAACACCACTATTAGTAGGGCCGTCTCCACCTAGGCTTCCTTGACGATGATGGCGGCGACGGCGGTCGCAATGCGACGCATGTCCCGGCACACGTCCACCAGCTGATCAGCAACATCCCGTTGCTTTGTATAGGGAACGTGTTTGTGGTCAGCCAATAGCTCTGAGATGTAGACCCTGTACGTGTGGTCAGCCCTCTTGGCCAACCGCAGCGTTTCAATCCAGTAGTCCTCAGCCTCATCCAGGTTATCCAGGCTGCGCATAACATCCGCGGTCAGCTCCGCCTGGCGGGAGATGATGTCCAACAGCTCTGATGCGCGGCGGGACACCCGCTCCAACTTGTACAGCAGCAGTAAGTCCGCGGCGCCGTCCAGTTTCTCCATGGCCTCGGTGAGGAAGCGAGAGAGCGAAAACATGTCTTCGCGGGGCAGCGGGTTGATGAAGCTACTGCGCATCTGAGTCATCAGGCCAACCTGCAGGTTGGCAATGGTTGCTTCGTGAGTGTGCAGGCGTTCAGCCAGCTCGGGGTAATCTGACGCGGTGGCACCGAGCATTTCGGACAGTGGCTGGACGGCCAGCACTAGTTCTGAGGCCATGGTGGAGAGGATGCCCAGACCGGCACGCTCTTGGGGGAAAAGCCGTAGCTTCACACGCATTGCCTTCCCCTGAGTCCGAAGTTAACTGCCGTTGGCGTTATTGGAAGAGTTCATTTTTATGACGACGCTACTGGTGTCAATACTTTACCTGCCCAATGTTACGGCTCGGGCAAGAGCCCGCCATCGCACCGCCGGGATGGCCTGTTTGGCATGAAGTGCCATAAGTGGGCATAAAAATGGTGCCGAACTGGGAGCGCCTCACGGCGTAAGGCCGCTCTAGGCGGCTAAAAAATGGAGCCCGGGGGTTCCGCAGTCCGGCACCTACTTCAGTGTTCTACTTTGTGGGGTAGGTGTCAACAACCGTGAGTTTCGCCACGGAAAGTGACACCTCTTAATCCAGCTCGCCCAACCGCCAGGCTTTAGCTGCGTGTTCAAGATCCTCCGCTGTTTTTACCAGCTTCTGGGCATCAGCGGTCAGCTTCTTGGCGTGGTCAGCGTTGCCTATTTCGCGGGCATCCGCCAGCTTGGCCTGGCCCAGTGCCACCACCCGGCAGAATGCCGCC
>JABBNV010000156.1:0-3820 GCA_019352125.1 Acidobacteriota bacterium
GCGCCGAGGCTACACTAGCAGCACTTGTATCCACTTCCGTAGTGGCCGTCACGGTGAACGTGTAGCTGCCCTGAGCATTCGGCAGGGACATGTTCACCGTGGTGGTAGTAGACGTCACCGAGGTGGTTGCTGCACTGTTCAGGTACTCGGTAACGGTGTAATGCTGCAGTTTTCCACCGTTGAGGTTGGGCTGATTCCAATCAACGCGGACGTTGTTTTGCGAACCAACTGAGTCCAGCCGCGTAGCCTTGACACCAGTGGGAGCACTTGGCTTCCCCGCGGGGGAAACCGGCACCGGTGCATAGGCGCTCCACGCGCTAGGCTGCGGAGCCTTGTTGGTGGCTTGCACTCGGAATGTGTATGCCGTTCCATTGGTCAGCCCGGTCCACGTGACGGTATTCCCCGTGACCGTCTTCTGCCCATTTTGACCTGCTGGCGTGGGCGAGATCTCCACGTTGTAGGACTCCACCGGACTGTACTGACCCACCGGAGTCGCCCAGGTAACTACCAGCTGCGTGTCCCCGCGAGTAATGGTGGGAGCTGCCGGAGCATCGGGAGAGCGATCCGGAGTTGCTGGGGCGGAAGGCGGAGAATCAGGAGATTCCATCACAGCATTCGTTGCAGAAACGGTAAACGTGTAACTGTGAGCGTTGATCAGCCCAGTAATGGTGCAGGTGTTGGCCGGGCAGCTTTGTGAGCCACCTGCCCATTTGACCGTATAGCTGGTAATGGGAGACCCATTGTCCGCCGGGGAAGCCCACTGCAGATTGACGGCGGAATCCTTCACATCCAACACGCGCGGAGCAGCCGGAGCATTTGGCCTGCCCTTGACCGTGAGCCTAATGCGGCCCTCCACCTGCCGGTCAACATCACCTGTCTTATCTGCAACGGTGTAGCGAACCACGGCCACGCCGGAGAAACTATCTGGCGTGGTGACGTCGACCTTGTCCCCATTGACGACCACCTTGGTGGCGGGATCCCCCGTTTCAATCACAGCCCCCAAAATTTTCAGTGGGGTATCCGGGAATGGATTCACGTCATTGGCCAGCACCGGAACGGATTCGGTCCGTCCCGCGTGGGCATCAGCAACCACATCATCATTGGCCACGGCTCGGGGCTTGTTGGATGCCACAACGTTGATGCTCACCTGAGCCTCAACTGCCGGATTATGCCCGTCAGACACCTTCAGCTGCACGCTGTCAGTAGTCCCTACGGACAAATTGCCCTTCGCCTTGACGGTCAGCTGATCCCCCTTCAGGGACACATCAAACTGGCCAGGCTTCGCACCGGCAAAGTCGAACGTGAACGAGTCACCGCTATCCGGGTCCTTGACCAACGGCCGAAGATTCAACGTGGCCGAATCCCCCTTGGGCACGTCCAGCTGAGCGCCGGTAAAGGTGGGCGGCTTATTGGTATCTGGGGCCGGCGCCACATCAGTCATGATGGTCAACGTTGACTTCAGCCCTTGCGGATCATCAGCCTTAGTTCCGTCAGTCACTTCAAACGTGATGGATCCCGGGCCGTAGAAATCCTTGCTGGAGGCGTACTTCAGCGATGTTCCGTTGTTCCCCACAGCGCCGTCAGCGGAGGCTCCAATCATGGCCACTTTCTCTGCCACCGTGATCCGCGGCGAATGGCCATCACGGACCTTCACGTACTTGGACAGGTCTACTATGGGGCTCTCCCCCGCGGTGAGCTTGATCGGATCCGTGATCGCAAGTACCGGGTACTGCTGCCCCTTGCCCGGAGCCCAAATAATGGCCGTAGCCGTCTGGCCGTCAACGTCTGTCTCCGTGTACGGGATCATCTGCGGCGCAGGAGTCAGCGTCACAGTGATCTTTCCGTCGGCTGTGACATGGGCATTGGGGTCTTGGACACTCAACTTGAGATCATCCACCACACCGTCAGGATCGTCGTCGTTGTCTTTGACAGCAACATCCACAGCTGACTTACCCATGGCCTCCTGCTCCGAAATCGTGTCATCACGCGCAATCGGGATCTGCAGGGGCGCCGTGGGCGTCACATTGAGCCGAATATTGGCGTGCGCACTCAACCCCGCACCGTCCTTGATGGTGTAGCCAACAGTAGCTAGACCAGTTTGATCCGGTGCAGTGACAATCACCCGGCCTGCCTTGGACAGGGTGGGCGTCTTCATGGTGTCTGCCACGGTAAAGCCATTCGGATCAACACCTAAGGTGTCACCATCCGGGTCTGAATCGTTCAGTAGCACGTCGACGGCAACCCTGCGCCCCGGCCGGACGGAGAGCAAATCATCATTACCCACAGGCGGATGGTTAACCGGATCTACCCCGGCAATTCCCACATTGACGGTTCCCGTTGCCTCCGCACCCAGCCTGTCCCGCACACGGTAGGTAAAGGCATCCGTGCCAGCGGAATTTCCGGCAGCGGTGTAGTCAATGAAGCTACTCCCTGCAATCGCGGTACCCAATGTGGGGGCCTGATCCACGCCCACCAGTTGCACCGAATCACCCTCCGGGTCAATGCCGTTGAGGTCAAGGGGGATCCGCACATGCTGCCCAGCAATAACCCGGCCGGTGGCGCCCTTGGGCTCGGGCGGCAAATTATGCTCCGGGTCCGGGCCAATGACATTGATGGTCACCTTGGCCGAATCCGACTGTTGCGAATTATTGGTGACCTTGTAAATGGCCTCCACAGTCTTCGCTGTCGAGCCCGCAATAAAGCGCAGCGCATCCTGGTCAACCCACAACTTGCCATCATTAGCTGGCGGAGCCTGGACAATCACGGGGTGGTGCAGCGCATCCCCATTGGGGTCCGAGTCATTCTGGAGCACAGGAATAGTCACCACATCGCCAGCTCGCACATTGATCGTGTCCGGTGCAGCCACGGGAGGCGCCAGGCTACTCGCTGAAGGGACATGGACCAGGGAAATATCACCGGTGGAAGTACCACTGCCATTGGCCACGGTGTAATGCAGCGTAGTCCGGTCCGTGAGGCCTTTGGTATCCGTGATCTTCACAATATTGTGGTCCAGCAAAGTTGCCGACACGGGAGAATCTGGCGAAGCAGTTACAGACTTAACCACCAGCACCCCACCGGCAGGGTCAGTATCGTTACCCAGCACATCCACCAACGTGGATCCACCACTAGGCAGCATGGCCATATCTTTGACGGCAATGGGCGGGCTCTTCGCATCAGCTGCGTCCACCTGAACGCGAATCAGCCCCTGCGAACTCTTGGGACCGTTGGTGACTTGGTACACCAGATACACAGTGCCAGCCGTATTGGAGGTAAAAGTAACGGTATTCGTGTCCGAAATATCCGAAACCTTGGTATTTTCCGGCCGATCAATACTGGCAAGACGCAACTGCCCCCCGGAGGGATCCACGTCATTGTTCAACGGGGAGATAACAATCGGCTTACCCGCTACGGCCTTTACATAATCTGCCACAGCCAGGGGCGGCGACTGACCGCTGGCCGTGACGCTGACCACCAGCTTCTTATCCACAGTGTTAACACCATCGCTGACGGTAATTGTGACGTTTTTGTCCCCCGGCGCTCCGCCACTATCCGCGTACGTCAGCTTGCCGTCCGGTGTGGTCTTCACCTGAGCAGCAGGGTCCGCAGCCACGGCCTTGGTGAGGAAAACGTCGTCGCCGTCTGGATCCTGCCAATCGCTGAGCACATTCTGGCTAACGGACTTCCCCTGCGCCACCACCATAGTGGTTTCACGCTTTTGCACTGGCGGCCGGTTGGTTGAAGGCGGAATGACATGAAGCGCGACGACGGCGGTTGCGTTGCCGCCGCGGCCGTCGTCCACCGTGTAGCTGAAAGTACCGTC
>JABBNV010000156.1:3830-6619 GCA_019352125.1 Acidobacteriota bacterium
TCCCCCGTAGCCTCGTCGGGCACCTTTATCTGCAAGCCCGTACCGCCGTAAATAGTTTGCAGCGCACCAATTTTCTGAGTGCCCTCAACTGCACTGACCGTGAGAATATCCCCGTCAGGGTCAGAATCGTTGTAGAGCACAGGCAGCACAGTGGTCTGCCCCGCGCGCACACCAAATTCGTCAGCCACTGCTACCGGCGGCCGGTTGGGTTTAGTGCGGTCGGGCAGCGTCTGCACCACGTTCGGGTCCGCAGAGTCTTTCTGGCCGTCCTTGGTGTTCTTGATCTGCTGCTCAAGATCGTTCCAGTTATTCACCAACACCATGTTCTGGTTGACCAGCCACACGTCACCGCCCGTGATGTCATTGAGCACCACAATGTCCCTGTTTTGCCGCAACACGAACTTCGATGACGCCGCAGCCTTGGGAATGCTCACAACCTTGTTGTCAGTGTTTGAACCACCACCCGGGCAGTAATGCACGTAGCTGTTAACCCCGGACCATGCACCGTGCACGCAGCCAGACTGTTGGATAGGCGCAATGGCGGCTCCGGCCTTGGGCAACTTCATGCTCGTGGGCGTCCCACCGTCCAAGGGAACCGTCACCAAAGCCTGCGAAGTCTCCACGGCCACAAAATTGCCGTCGGCACTGTGCTGCTGCACCATACCGTTCTTGGCCTCATCCAGCGTGAGCTTCTTGTTGCCGGGCAGGAAGAGCGTGCCAGTATCCGGATCAAAGCCCACCGCCGATTGGCCCACCACCGTCAATTGCAAATTCTTGGCGCTGCTCAGTCCATCCATGGGGGCAGTCTCTGTCTTGGCCGCAACGCCCGTGGCATCCAACGTCACCGTGGTGAGCTGATTGTGGCCAGGATCGGCGGCGTAAACACGGTGATCATTCAAACCGGCAACGGCCACCACACCAGGCTGATCGCTGATGAGTGGCTTAGTGCCATCCTCGGTGAACGAAGCAGCCCCAGAACTGGGAGTAGCCCATACTTTACCCTTGGACTTGTCAGCCAGCACAGTGGTATCCAAGCCCAGGGAAAATTGTTTGGAGCCGCCTAGCCGCGTATCCCCGCCCAAGGCCATAGCCGGAACATCCACAGGGTTGAGCAAGGAGCCGGAATCATTGTCCATGAAAACATTGCCGGCCTGCTGCAGCACGTCAAAACCCTGTTGTGTGGAGGAAAACCCGCCATCTAGGATCTGCGACTGGTAGTTCAGATGCCCCACCATATTTTTGGACTGATTGGTCACCCAAATGCTGCCGTCGTTGAGTTGCACATCGGCTGTTTGAACCCCTGGGTAAATAATGGCACCGGCAACGATCACAGCACCTGCAGCCGTGAAACCGGTCGCCGCAATCAGCGACCTACGCCGCTTGATTTTGCTGCCGAAGGTTCCCAAGACCATCTACTACCCCTGTTTAGTGCGCTCCCCAACGAGTAACGTCCCCACGGTGCCCGTTTTCCCGGCTAAGTGTAGCCAGAGACAATCCCCGTAAAACTATCTCATGGATTAACCACCGGAGGAAGTTCATGGTGGAAGGAGTGGGCGGGCCTTGAGGGAGCGGACTTCTTGGAGCGGATGCCACTGGCAAACGCGTTTGGTTCAGCCCCGAAGCCTAATCAACCACCAGACCGTCGCCCCGGCCACGCAGCAAACGCACAGGCTTGATCTCACCAAAACCGCGAATATCCTGCGTCTCCTGCGGCTCCAGTACAAACCTGTCATCATTGCGCAAAGCCGAGGCAGTAGCCAGATCCATCAACACCGTGCCCGGCTCGGCCAAACTGGTCAGCCTCGCGGCAAGGTTAACCGTGGGCCCATAAATATCCCCCAACCGGGAGAGAGTTCGTCCCCACACCAGTGAAACCCTGGCTTCCGGCAAAACCTCGTCGGCACTAAACGTCTCAGCGAGAGCCAGCGAAATTTCAGCACCGGCCGAAGGCGTCTCAGCAATAAAGAGCACCTCATCGCCAATAGTCTTGACCAACCGACCGCCCCCCACTGAAATGATCTCAGCGCACTTGTTTTCAAACCGCTGCACCAGCCTGGCCAGCGTTTTCTCATTCATCCGGCGAGACAAGGAGGTGTAGCTCACCAGATCCGCAAACCCCACGGCACGGGCCAGGGGCAACGGCGAATCATCCTCATCCCCATCACGGCCCTGCGCACTCGCGTCCAAGCCAGCCTGCGCACGCACGGCCAAGCGTTGAACTCCCGCGTTGAGCTGGCGCCGCCATGAGTAGAGCAGTACTTTTTCCAGCGGTTCAATCAAGCCCGGAAGTTGGGCAACCAAAGCGCGGCGCGCAGCCGCGTCACTGAGCCCCTGCTCCTCCACCATGTCCTCAACCAAGGCCTCCACCTGCCACACCACCATCCGGTCAGTCATCTGACCAATGGCACGGGAAACAGAAATAGCGGCTTCCTCAGTGAGCTTGCCCTCACGAACCATGTCAATCACAGTCACCAAAGCATCCTGGTCCGCCTGAGTGAACGCCACATCAGCATCGCCCAGATTGGGAAACCCCATGGCCCGCCAGAGCTTGCGGGCGGATAGCAGCGAAACCCCAGCCCCCGCGGCAACCTCGCGCCGCTTTAGATGGCGTTCGCCGCCCAGCAGTAGCGTTTCGAGCGCCCGAGCCTCCTGCCGCGCAGTAGCGGACTCCGCAGCTTTAGTGGCTTCAGAATCTTTTGTGGCCTCCGCAGCGCTGACAGGCGCTTCGGTGTGAGCAAAATCCTCGGATTGAGCAAACTCATCGCCTTGAGTCGACACCGCAGCCAGAG
>JABBNV010000157.1:0-320 GCA_019352125.1 Acidobacteriota bacterium
GCTGGCGCTCACCCTTTCCCAGCTATGGTGCGCTACTTTCACCAGGTGATTGGGGATGAGGCGCGGGAGCAGATGCTGGAGCAGACATCCAAGCTGCCGGACGCGGTGTGCGCCTGTATTGGTGGCGGTTCCAACGCCATCGGCATTTTCCATGGTTTCTTGGATGACCCGAGTGTGCGGCTATTTGGATTTGAGGCAGGCGGCGACGGCATAGAGACTGGCAGGCACGCGGCCACCATCTCGCTCGGCAAGGCTGGCGTGTTGCACGGTGCCCGCAGCTACCTCATGCAGGACGACGACGGCCAGACCATCGAATCGCA
>JABBNV010000157.1:330-6595 GCA_019352125.1 Acidobacteriota bacterium
TTGATTACCCCGGTGTTGGCCCCGAGCACGCCTTCCTGGCAGACATCGGCCGAGTGACCTATGAGGCCATCACTGACACGGAAGCTATGGATGCCTTCAAGTTGCTCTGCCAAACGGAGGGCATTATTCCTGCCATTGAGTCTGCTCACGCACTGGCCGGCGCCATCAAGGTAGGCAAGCGACTGGCAGCCGAGGGTGGAGATCCGAGCGAAAAATCCGTGCTGGTGAATCTTTCTGGCCGCGGGGATAAGGACGTCGAGACGGCGGCCGAATGGTTTGACTTGTTGGATGCGGACGGCAAAGTCAAGGGAACCACCCTTTCCACTCGAGAGCACAAGGGCGCCAACCGTGTCCAGGAGGAGCAGGCATGAGTGCCGCAACCCAGAGTTCGGTAACACCGAGTAAATGTGCTGCAGCCCTTGACATCGCCAAGGCACAGGGGCGTCCGGCGCTGATTGGCTACCTGCCCGCCGGTTACCCGGACGTAGAGACCTCCATTGCCGCCGGCATCGCGCTGGCCAACAATGGGGCGGACATCATCGAGATCGGCATTCCGTATTCGGATCCTGTGATGGACGGGCCTGTCATCCAGGCAGCTACCACCCAGGCGTTGGCCAATGGGTTTCGCGTAGCGAGTGTGTTTGATGTGGTGGCCGGGATTACTGCCGCCACCAACGCCGTCGTCGTAGTGATGACGTATTGGAATCCCGTGCTGCGCTTGGGCGTGGATGAGTTCTCCGCCCGTCTGGCTCAGGCTGGTGGTGCCGGGCTGATTACGCCGGACTTGATTCCGGATGAGGCGGCCGAGTGGTTTGCTGCCTCGGACAAATACGGCTTGGATCGCATCTTCCTGGTGGCACCGTCCTCCTCCGCAGAGCGGATGGCCCATGCTGTTGAATCGAGCCGAGGCTTCGTCTACGCCGTGTCCATCATGGGCGTTACCGGGGCGCGGACCTCGGTGAGCAGTGCTGCGCAATCAGTGGTGACGGCGGCTCGCGAGGCGGGCGCTGAGCACGTTTGCGTTGGTTTGGGTGTCAGCACGGCGGAGCACGTCCGCGAGATCGGGGCCTACGCCGACGGCGTCATTGTGGGTACCGCTCTGGTGGCAGCCCTGCGCGATGGCGGGCCGGAAGGTGTGGGCGCGCTGGCTGCGGATCTGAGCAAGGGTCTCACCAGAACTCCGGCAACTTTGACAGCTAAGGATCAGCACTGATGGTTTTGCAGACGGCCCTGGCCGCCACCGCGGGAATCCTCCCGGGCAGCATTCCCAGCCCCACCTGGTCTGGATTTGATATTCCGCTGCCTTGGGGTGGGTCCTTGCGTATTCACGCGTACGCGCTGTGCATTTTGCTGGGCATCATTGTGGCCACCTGGGTCACCAGCGTGCGCTGGAACCGTCGCGGCGCACCGGAGGGCAGTATCTGGGATATCGCCATTTGGGCCATTCCCTTTGGCATCATTGGTGGCCGTCTTTACCACGTGTTTTCCTCCCCGGATGCGTACTTTGGCCCGGGCTACAACGGCCATGGGGATCTGAGTCTGATTCCTCAAATATGGCGCGGTGGCTTGGGAATCTGGGGTGCGGTGCTCTTGGGCTGCGTCGGTGCATGGATTGGCTGCCGCCGCTCCGGCGTCAAGCTCACCGCGTTTGTTGATGCTGCAGCTCCCGGTATCTTGCTGGCGCAGGGGATTGGCCGCTGGGGCAACTACTTCAACCAGGAGCTTTTTGGCGCGCCCACCACCTTGCCGTGGGGGCTGCAGATTGATCCCTCTAACGCCAATTTCCCGGCCGGTTATGCGGCGGATACGCTCTTCCAGCCCACGTTCCTCTACGAGTCCATCTGGGACATTCTGGGCGTTGTGGTGCTGCTGCTACTGGACCGTAAATTTAGGTTCCGCCGCTCCCGCATGTTCTGGCTGTACGCCATGGTCTACACGGCTGGGCGTGTCTGGATTGAGATGCTGCGCATTGACGATGCGGAACACATTACATTCTTGGGTATTACTACCCGCCTGAACGTATGGACCAGCATCATTGTCTTCCTCGTGGCGCTGATTGCCTTCCTCTTGCTGACGTTCATCAAGGGTAAGGGGAACCCGGAACAGGTGATGCTCCCGTCCGCTCTGAAGGCTCGTGGGGAGAGCGAGGATGCAACTGTCGAAGGGGAGAAGGCCCCGGTGGAGGAACGCTCAGCGGACTCTGAAGCGGCCGCGGACAGTGGCAGTGCGGAGGATCCTGCCGAAGAGGAAGATGTCCAACCCTCGGACAATGTTTCTCAAAAGGTGGACGATGAGGCTGATCGTGGTAATCTCACGCATAATCAGGAAGGCCTCAGCAAGGGCGCTGAAGAAGGCCATTCGGAGCAGACGGCTCAGCAACCCAAGTAGCCGCGTTGTTCCCCTGGCACCGGATTTTAGGTGGTACCACCGCCTCTCAACGGGTCAGGATCAGGCAGGCGCTTGGGGCGTCCCCGGATGAGAGAAATTGTGATCTCTGTCATAGAATTTCTCTACAAGAATCACCTTGCGTCGCGCGCCGAATGCCGTCGTAAAGTGGGGCCAATGTTGTCCCCTCCACAAGCTCTACCCTGGGGGAAGGACACTCATGAAACATTACCTACCCGGTACCACCAATCATCTTGGCGCGCCCACCGTACGGTCACCGTTTGAACGCTTTGCGCAAATGCCAGCGGCTCAGGGCATGTACCGCCCGGACACTGAGAAGGACGCCTGCGGTCTGGCCATTGTTGCTACTCTGCGCGGGGAGCCCGGCCATGACATCGTTCAGTCCGCTCTCACCGCCCTGCGCAATCTGGAACACCGCGGTGCTGTAGGCGCTGATGAAGGCACTGGCGATGGTGCTGGCATACTCACCCAGATCCCGGATGAATTCTTTCGTGCCGTCGTCAATTTTGATCTGCCCCCCGCCGGACGTTACGCCGTCGGCACCGCCTTCTTGCCCGCCGAAGCCAGTGAGCTGGAAAACGCCAAGGAAGGCCTGAAACTTCTGGCTGCGGACGAAGGCCTGGAGATCTTGGGCTGGCGTGAGGTTCCGATTGTTGCGGACCTAGTGGGTGCCATGGCCAAGGCCAGCATGCCGGCCTTCGTTCAGCTGTTTGTTTCCGAAACCAACGGTGGGGACGCATCCGAGACCAACGCACTGGACCAAAAGGCGTGGCGAGTGCGCAAGCGCGCTCAGAACAAGTACGGCGTCTACTTCCCGTCCCTGTCTTCCAAGACCATTGTTTACAAGGGCATGCTAACGACGGCCCAGTTGGAACCGTTCTACCCGGACCTCTCGGACTCACGGTTCAAGACCAAACTGGGCATTGTGCATTCGCGGTTCTCCACCAACACCTTCCCCTCGTGGCCGTTGGCGCAGCCTTTCCGCACCATTGCGCACAACGGTGAGATCAATACCGTCAAGGGAAACCGCAACTGGATGCGGGCCAGGCAGTCAACGCTGAACCACCCGCTGCTGGGTGAGAGCCCGGAGGATCTGTTCCCCATCTGCACGCCCGGTGCCTCTGACTCCGCGTCCTTTGATGAGGTTGCAGAGCTGTTGTGGCTGGCTGGCCGACCCATTACCCACGCGATCATGATGATGATCCCGGAGGCTTGGGAGAATCATGCCACCATGGATCCGGCTCGCCGTGCCTTCTACGAATACCACTCTTTGCTCATGGAGCCGTGGGATGGCCCTGCCGCCGTGTCCTTCACTGACGGCAACCTAGTGGGTGCCACGCTGGACCGCAACGGATTGCGCCCTGGCCGCTACTGGATCACTGAAGATGGCCTGATCATCTTCGCGTCCGAGGTGGGTGTTATTGATATTGAACCCGCCAAGGTGGTTCGGAAGGGCCGTGTTGCCCCGGGCAAGATGTTCCTAGTGGACACTGCGCAGGGCCGCATCATTGCTGATTCCGAGGTCAAGGCGGAGCTGGCTGCCAGCAACCCGTGGGCCGAATGGGTAGCGGACAACATGATCTCCATGAAGGATCTCCCCGAACGCGAGCACGTGCTGCACACTGCGGCATCGGTGAACCACCGCCAGCGCACGTTCGGATACACCACTGAGGAACTGAAAATCCTGCTGGGCCCGATGGCTCGTACGGGTGCCGAGCCGATCGGTGCCATGGGTTCGGATACCCCCGTAGCCGTGCTGTCCAAGCGCCCCCGGCTGCTCTTTGACTACTTTGTGCAGTCCTTTGCGCAGGTCACCAACCCGCCGCTGGATGCTATCCGCGAAGAGTTGGTCACCAGCCTGCATACCTCCATTGGCCCCAACGGAAACCTGCTCTCGCGCACCAAGGTTTCGCAGCCGCAGGTGGCCCTGCATTTCCCAGTGATCAACAATGATGAACTGGCCAAGATTGCGAACATTGAAAACGCGGATGGGGATCGCATAGCCATCAAGGTGCGCGGTCTTTACAAGCCCGACGGCGGCGAGGCCGCTCTGCGTACCCGCTTGTCTGAGATTTGCGAGCAGGTCTCCGGCGCCATCAACCGCGGTGTGCAATACGTGGTGCTCTCTGACCGTGACTCCAACGCACAATGGGCTCCGATCCCGTCGCTGCTGTTGGTCAGCGCGGTGCACCATCACCTGTTGCGCAGTGCCACCCGTACCAAGATTGCTCTGGTAGTGGAGGCCGGTGACGTACGCGAGGTGCACCACGTGGCCACGCTGATCGGTTACGGCACAGCCGCCGTCAACCCCTACCTGGCCATGGAATCCGTGGAAGAGCTCATCCGCAATGGGGATGTCCAAGGCGTTACCCCGGCGGAGGGCGTCCACAACCTGCTCAAGGGCCTGGGCAAGGGCGTACTGAAGATCATGTCCAAGATGGGCATCTCCACCGTGGCTTCGTACTGCGGTGCGCAGACCTTTGAAGCCTTGGGTCTGTCCCAGGAGCTCGTGGATGAGTTCTTCTCCGGCACCCACTCTCAGTTGGGCGGCGTGGGCCTGGACGTTATTGCAGCCGAGGTTGCAGCAAGGCATGCTCAGGCATACCCGGAAGACGGCGTTGAGGCACCGCACCGGCCGCTCCAGGGCGGCGGCGAGTACCAGTGGCGCCGCGAGGGTGAGCCGCACCTGTTCAACCCGGACACAGTGTTCCGGCTGCAACACGCCACACGGGAACGTCGCTATGACATCTTCAAGCAGTACACCCAGGGGGTGGATGACCAGTCCAAGAACCTGATGACTCTGCGCGGGCTGTTGAAGTTCAAGGACGGCGTTCGAGAGGCTGTGCCGCTGGATGAAGTTGAATCCGTTTCGAGCATTGTGAAGCGCTTCTCCACCGGTGCCATGAGCTACGGGTCCATCTCCAAAGAGGCTCACGAGACGTTGGCCATTGCCATGAACCGCTTGGGCGCAAAGTCCAACACGGGGGAGGGTGGCGAGGACGTTGATCGCTTGCTGGACCCAGAGCGTCGTTCCGCCATCAAGCAGATTGCCTCCGGCCGGTTTGGCGTCACCAGCCTGTACCTGACCAACGCGGACGACATCCAGATCAAGATGGCCCAGGGCGCCAAGCCCGGCGAGGGCGGCCAGCTGATGGCTCAAAAGGTGTACCCGTGGGTTGCTTCCACGCGGCACTCCACCCCCGGCGTCGGCCTGATCTCCCCGCCTCCGCACCATGACATTTACTCCATCGAGGACCTCGCGCAGCTCATCTATGATGCCAAGCGAGCCAACCCCACAGCCCGGGTCCATGTGAAGCTGGTTTCCGAAGTGGGGATTGGCACAGTGGCGGCTGGCGTTACCAAGGCCAAGGCTGATGTAGTGCTGGTTTCAGGGCACGACGGCGGTACGGGTGCCAGCCCGCTGAACTCGCTCAAGCACGCGGCCGTTCCGTGGGAATTGGGCCTGGCCGAGACTCAGCAAACGTTGATGCTCAACGGCCTGCGCGACCGCGTGGTGGTTCAGGTGGACGGTCAGCTGAAGACTGGCCGCGACGTAGTGATCGCTGCACTCCTGGGTGCCGAAGAGTACGGCTTTGCTACCGCGCCTCTAGTGGTCTCTGGCTGCATCATGATGCGCGTCTGCCACCTGGATACCTGCCCGGTGGGTGTGGCGACGCAGAACCCTGAATTGCGTGCGCGCTTCAGCGGCAAGCCGGAATTTGTGGTGAACTTCTTTGAGTTCCTTGCTCAGGAAGTGCGTGAAATTCTGGCCGAGCTTGGCTTCCGTTCTCTAGAAGAGGCCATTGGCCACGCGGATACGTTGGACGCGAAAGATGCCATTGATCACTGGAAGGCATCC
>JABBNV010000158.1 GCA_019352125.1 Acidobacteriota bacterium
GCTACGATGTGGGTGCGCTGTTGGCGGGCGCTACGCCCATCGCGGCGGATTCTCTCAGCGAGCTCGACGACGCCACACGGGACCGTGTGCGGCTAGTCTGGTTGAACTCCCCGGGCAACCCCACCGGCATTGTGCGGGACGCGGAGGCGCTGGCGGAAATTGTTGCCGATGCTCGATCACTGGGTGCGGTAGTGGCCTCGGATGAGTGCTACGCGGAGCTTGGTTGGGGCGCATGGGATCCTTCTACTGGCGGACAGCCCGTGCCGTCGGTGCTGGATCCGAGGGTCAGCGGGGGCACCAATGATGGCTTGCTTGCGGTTTATTCACTGAGCAAGCAGTCCAACCTGGCGGGCTACCGTGCTGCGTTTGTGGCCGGTGATGACGCTCTGGTAGCCAATTTGGTGAACAGTCGCAAGCATGCCGGGATGATAGTTCCCCGCCCTGTGCAGGAAGCATTGCGGGTTGCGATGGGGGATGACGCCCACGTGCAGGAACAGAAGGATCGTTACCGGCGTCGTCGTGAATTGCTCATTCCCGCGCTCGAAGCGTTTGGGCTGAAAATTTCGCATTCGGAAGCCGGGCTGTACCTCTGGTGCACTGCAGAGGAGAACACCTGGACCACTGTGGAACGGCTTTCCACCCTGGGCATTGTGGTGGGCCCCGGCGTATTTTACGGTGAAGCTGGCAACGGTTTCATTCGGGTTGCACTGACTGCCACGGACGATCGGATAGCGGCGGGGGCTGCCCGGTTGAAGGCCTCGGCGCGGCAGGGCCAGGTGTGATCTTCGAGTCATCGTGCACTGCACGGCATCCACAATTAGCGCATCGGGCCTACTGAGCGGTAGTTTCTTAACAAACACTCGCCTTCGCATCCGAAGGCTGGGCAACCTCATGAAGGGGACTCCATGTCTGAATCGACTAGTGCATCGCTGCGCTACGATGGCGGAGAACTTGAACTCCCGCGTATTAAGGCCGTTGAAGGCAACGACGGGTATGACGTTTCAAAGCTCTTGAAGCAAACCGGTGCGGTTACTTTTGACCCCGGCTTCGTCAACACCGCTGCCACCACCTCTGCCATCACCTACATTGACGGCGACGCAGGCATCCTGCGCTACCGTGGCTACCCCATTGAGGAGCTGGCCCAGCACTCCAACTTCTTGGAAGTTTCTTACCTGCTGATCTACGGGGAACTGCCCACTGAAGAGCAGTTTGCCGCGTTTGATCAGCGCATTCGCCGTCACACACTGCTGCATGAGGACCTGAAGGGGTTCTTTGGCGGCTTCCCCCGTGATGCGCATCCCATGCCGGTGCTCTCCTCCGCAGTCTCTGCGTTGAGCACGTTCTACCAAGATTCACTGGATCCATTCGATGACGAGCAGGTGGAAATGGCCACCATTCGCTTGATGGCCAAGCTGCCCGTTATTGCCGCCTATGCGCATAAGAAGTCCATTGGCCAGCCGATGCTGTACCCGGACAACTCCATGAGCCTGGTGGAGAACTTTCTGCGCCTGAGCTTCGGTCTTCCTGCCGAGCCGTATGAAATGGATCCGATTGTGGTCAAGGCTCTTGACCTGCTGTTGATCCTGCATGCGGACCACGAGCAGAACTGTTCCACCTCCACCGTCCGCTTGGTGGGTAGCGCCAACGCCAACATGTTTGCCTCCGTTTCAGCCGGCATCAACGCACTCTTTGGCCCGCTGCACGGCGGTGCCAATGAGGCTGTGTTGAACATGCTGCGCCAAATTCAATCCAGCGGTGAGCCGGTGGAGAAGTTTGTGGAGCGCGTCAAGAACAAGGAAGACGGCGTGAAGCTGATGGGCTTCGGGCATCGCGTCTACAAGAACTACGATCCGCGGGCCAAAATCGTCAAGGCCACGGCCCACGAGATTTTGGCGAAGCTGGGCGGCAACGACGAGCTGCTGGCTATTGCCATGCGGTTGGAAGAAGTGGCCCTCACGGACGAATACTTTGTGTCCCGCAAACTGTACCCGAACGTGGACTTCTACACGGGCCTGATCTATAAGGCCATGGGGTTCCCGGAGAAGATGTTCACCGTCCTGTTTGCTATCGGCCGCCTGCCGGGCTGGATTGCTCAGTGGCGCGAGATGATGCAGGATCCGCAGACCAAGATTGGCCGCCCGCGTCAGCTCTACACGGGAGCGCCAGAGCGGATGTACCCCTCCCGTTAGGGGGCCTTAACCTTCTTGGTACCCGTTGGGGTTGTTGTGCTGCCAGCGCCAGTGATCTTCACACATTTGATCAACTGTCTTGGTGGTGGACCAGCCTAGATCTGCCAGCGCGGAGGACGCATCCGCCCAAAACGCTGGCAGATCACCCGCGCGTCGGCCGGTGATTTCATACGGTAGGTCGTGGCCCACCGCGCGTTCGAAGGCGTGTAGCATTTCCAACACTGACGTGCCGACGCCGGAACCTAGGTTCCAGCGGTATACGCCAGCTTTGTCATTGACATAGTCCAGAGCGGCTAGGTGCCCTGCCGCTAGGTCCATCACGTGGATGTAGTCCCGTTGTGCCGTGCCATCCGGGGTCTCATAGTCCCCGCCGAACACCATCAGCTTCTCGCGACGACCCACGGCTACCTGGGCTATGAACGGCACCAAGTTGTTGGGGATCCCTAGCGGATCTTCACCAATGCGTCCCGACGGGTGCGCACCCACCGGGTTGAAATAGCGCAGCAAGGCAATCCGCCAGCTTGAATCTGCAGTGCCCAAGTCGTTGAGGATGTCCTCCACCATTTCCTTGGTGCGGCCGTACGGATTGGTAGCGCCAATCTCCATCTTCTCCACATACGGAATGGAATTGCCGTCCCCGTAAACGGTAGCCGACGAAGAAAAAATGATGGTGCGAACGCCTGCCGCCTCCATGGCCCGCAGCAAGGAAATGGAGCCAGCAACGTTGTTGTGGTAGTACGCCAGCGGAATGATTGAGGATTCCCCCACTGCCTTAAGCCCGGCGAAATGGATGACGGCGTCAATGTTGTGTTCAGCGAACACCTGAGCCAGCGCGGCCTCATCGAGCAGATCCACCTGGTGGAAGGACGGCTCTTTTCCGGTAAGTTCCGCTACCCGGTTGATTGATTCTTTACTGGAGTTGGACAAGTTATCCACCACCACAACCTCGTGCCCTGCTTCCAGGAGCAGTAGTGCCGTGTGCGAGCCAATATAGCCGGATCCACCGGTAACAAGAACCTTCATGAACTAAGCCTACCGAAGGAGCGGCAGCCCTGTGGCCGGAGTAATCTTGGACAGTAGCAGCTGGTTGTTGCTGCGGGGCCGTTGCGGAGGAGGAACTGTGCACCATACTGGCGGGCCTGGCTGGCGCATCACTATGGATACCTCCGGGCCACTGATGGTGGCGCTGTATATCCGGGACGTGGCTGGACTAACGAATGCGGGTATACCTCAGGTCTCCTCAGCAGAACCCGGTGTGCGCGCGGCGGATCCACGGGCTCTGGTTTCCAAGGTGGGCGGCATGGACGCGCTCCACGAACAGTGGGAGCAGTGGTGGAAGCAGCTGGTGGCCAACCATCCCGCAATGCAACCGGAACTTAGTCCGCCCTGGTTTGGCGCGTTCAGCCAAACGCCTGCGCTCCAACGTGTACTGCAGGCACATTTCGGTGCAGCGCTCACGTGGGCACGTGACCGGCAACGGGAATACTACCGTCTAGCGGAGGCCAGGGAGATTAGCGGTGCGCCGGAGATCCTGCGGGACCTGGTGCAGGATCGAGAATTGGAATTGGGCAGGCATGCCCGTGACTTTTCGCTGACGATCGTGGAGCTGCCCTTGAGCGAGCCGCGCGCGTGGTATTTAGAACCCTCCGCAATTCTGATGAGCCAGAGCTTGCTCAACGAGCCCGAGGAATTCCGCAGCTATGTGCAGCCTGTTGTGGAGCTGATGGTCTAGTGCGTTATCGGAACCAGAATCACGGGCCGGTTATGACTTCTCAGCCTTCACCGTAATCACCACGGCCGAGGCGTCTGCGCCGTCCGGTGCGCTCTGCCACCCTTTATTGGTGGTTCCATCATTATCCCCACGGTTCCAGTGCTTGCCGGAAAAATGCACGTCCGTAATGTTCAGGGAGTCCGCATTGGCCACGGCCCACTGCGCGTAGCTCCAGCCGGTAACATCGCCGGCAGGAATCGTGAGCGTTGTGGCCGTAGCCGTGCTCTCAACGGGCCCGTACCCCACTTCGAGGGCCTTTTTGACTGCGCTGGGACTTCCCGCCGCCGTCGGCGCTTCCAGAGTACACACCAATGTGCCTTGAGATTGACCCGTCAATGCTGATGCGAATGCACGACCCAGGGGATCATGTTGTGCGTATGCGTCCGGGTAGGCGGAGCGTTGCACCGCTTGGGCGGCTTCGGTGATGGGGATTGTTTGGTAATTGGGAACCTTGACCAGCTCGCTGTAGAAGGAGTTGGTGGAGAACACCGGGTCCAGGATCTCCGCCTGGGTTCCCCAATCCTGCGAGGGCCGCTGCTGGAACAGTCCCAAGGAATCCATATCCCCATGAGTAATGTTGCGCAGTTTGGATTCCTGTAGTGCCACCGCCAAGGCAATCGATGCCGCGCGGGGTGGAAGCTGCCGGCGAACGGCTATGGCCGTGATCAGCCCGGCGTTGGCGGCCTGATCGGGTGCCAAATAGTATTTATCACTGCCGACGGCGGCGGTGCACCCAGTACTCAAGGGCGGAGGTGCTGGTTTAAAGGCGTTCACGGCCCACAAACCCACGGCGGAAATGATCACACAGACCAGGGCGATGCTGAGGATCCAAAACAGCAACGCTCGGGTGCGTCTAGCTCGGCTCACAGCGCACAGTCCGCCAGCTAGTTCTTATGCAGGGCGTCATTGAGCGCCACGGTACTGCCAGCACGGGGAAGTACTTCCACCTCGCCGGAGGAAGAGTTGCGGCGGAACAGCAGGTTTGGCACTCCGGAGAGCTGTGCGGCTTTGACAATCTCCGTGGTGTCCTCCCCATCTGCGTCTAAGGGGCCGACGACGCGGACGCGAGTTCCGGCGGTCACATACAGGCCGGCTTCCACCACGGAATCATCGCCAATGCTGATGCCCACACCGGAGTTGGCACCCAGAAGCACGCGCTCGCCCACGGTAATTTTTTCCTTACCGCCACCGGATAGCGTGCCCATGATGGAGGCGCCACCGCCCACATCACTTCCGTTACCCACTACTACGCCGGCGGAAATCCGGCCCTCCACCATGGAGGCACCCAAGGTTCCCGCGTTGAAGTTCACAAAGCCTTCATGCATCACTGTGGTGCCTTCAGCCAAATGGGCGCCAAGGCGTACGCGGTCCGCGTCCGCCACCCGGACTCCACTGGGAATCACGTAATCCACCATGCGCGGAAACTTGTCCACGCCGTACACCGTTACGGCTCCACGTCGGCGCAGGGCGGCACGGATCAGCTCAAAATCTTCTACCTGCGCGGGGCCAAAATTAGTCCAGACCACGTTGGGCAAGGCGCCAAAAATGCCATCCAGATTGATGCTGTTGGGTGTGACCAGACGGTGCGAGAGCAGATGCAGGCGCAGATACGCATCAGCCGTATCTGCGGGTGCGGCGTCAAGATCAATTTGGGCAAAGACTACTTTTTGGCCAACGCGGCGGTCCGGATCCGTTCCAGCCTCAGCCAAGGCAACCAAAGCTGGGTCTGGCTCCACAGCCTCGCCCAAAGAACCTACGGCCACGCCAAGGGCGGGTGCCGGGTACCAAACATCCAATACAGTGCCACTATCGCTCACGGTGGCTAGCCCAAACCCGTGGGCCGTTCGGTCAGTGTGGTCAGCGGGCGCGGGCGTGGTGTCTGCGGCAGTCATAGGTCCATTCTACGCAAGTGCCACCAGCTGGCCCCAATTTCCAACTAGGCTGGATGGGTGACTATGCCACTGGATTTGAATGAAGATGTAGCGTCCCTGACAGCCCGGTTGATGGATATTGAGTCCGTCTCCGGGAATGAAAGGAACCTGGCGGACGCCGTAGAGGCCTCGTTGCGGGCATTGGGGCATCTTGAGGTGCTGCGCAACGGGGATTCCATCATGGCCAGGACCTCGCTGGGCAGGTCCGAACGCGTGATTCTGGCAGGGCATTTGGATACGGTTCCTTTGCCCACCACACCGGGCGCCAGGGGAACCGTGCCGTCCAGTTGGGAGGGGGACGTCCTCTTTGGCCGTGGCGCTACCGATATGAAGGGTGGGGTGGCGGTGCAGCTGGCCCTGGCTTCCGGGTTGAAAGAGCCCAGCAAGGACGTGACCTTCATCTTCTATGACCACGAAGAGGTAGAGGCGGCCAAGAGCGGGCTGGGCCGGCTGGTGCGGGATCATTCAGACTGGTTTACCGCTGATTTTGGCGTACTGCTGGAACCAACCAACGGCACAGTGGAGGGTGGTTGCAATGGCACTGCGCGCTTTGAGGCAACCACCA
>JABBNV010000159.1:0-5698 GCA_019352125.1 Acidobacteriota bacterium
CGCCATCAGCGACCGCCAGGAAAAAGCCCAGCCCTGTTTCAGCCCCGCAACATAACCGGGAAGAGCCGCAGGCAGCACCACATCGATGGCCATCTCCCAGCGTGAAGCACCCAGCACCTGCCCCACCCTGCGGTACTGCGGGGGGATGTGATCCACCCCGGAAATCAGCCCGTTAATGATGGACGGGATGGCGCCCATCAGCACCACAAAATAAACCGTGGCGTCGGAGAGCCCAAACCAAATAATCGCTGCAGGAACCCAGGCCACGGACGGCAACACCTGCAGGCCGGAAATTAGCGGGCCAAAAGCTCTGCGCAGCACCTTGGATTGCGCCAGCAAGAGACCTATTGGCGTGGCGACTGCCACAGAGATCAGAAACCCCAACACCCCTCGCCGAAGCGACGTCCAGACGGCCTCGCCCAGCTTGCTTTCGCCCGCTAATTGGGCCAGCGTTCCAGCAACATCTGCTGGCCCTGGGACCAAATCCCTCCGCTTGATGCCCCAGGAAACGTAGAGTTGCCACGCAACCAGCAGCACCACGACGGCGGCTACCGGCAACAGCACTCGGCTCACGTCCCTGCGGGGCTTGGCGGGTTGCGTTGATTGCAACGAATCCAGCCCGGCCTCAACAGTATTAACTTCAGGCATGCTTACTGATCTCCTGCCGCAGTCGAGCAGTGATCTCTGCACTCAATTCAGCCACCTGCGTGGGGTCCTTGCGGAGCTCGTCACTAACGGACCATTCCGCCACCACCGTCCCCGGTTTGGAGGACAGCAGCAGCACCCGCTGGCCCAGCCGGACTGCTTCGCGGACGTTGTGCGTGACAAAGACGATGGTCCGCTGAGTCCGTTGCCAAACGCGTTCCACTTCATCGTGCAGCAGATCACGGGTGATGGCGTCCAGTGCGGCAAACGGCTCATCCATCAGCAATACTGAGCGCTCCTGTGCCAAGGCCCTGGCCAACGCCACCCGTTGCCGCATTCCACCCGAAAGTTCATGCGGGCGCTTGTCCCCCGCGGCTCCCAAGTGCACCAGTTCCAGTAGTTCCGCAGCCGCCAATTGGCGCTCTACCTTGCCCATACCGCGCAGCTTCAGAGCCAGCTCCACATTGCGTCGTGCGCTGAGCCACGGGAACAGAGAGGCATCCTGAAACATGAACGCCGCGCCATCCGCTGGCACCTCCAAGGCGCCCTCGGTGGGCGGTGTTAGCCCGGCGATGATGCTGAGCAGGGTCGATTTGCCACAACCGGAGGCCCCCAACAGCGCAACAAACTCGCCCTGGGCTATGCTCACGTTCACGTCTTGGAGCACTGGCGGCCCAGAGCCAAAACTCTTGCCCAACCCTTCCAACACTAGGCTGGGCTCTGGTGCTGTGTTCACGCTGGTGTTCACTGTGGTGACATCCGCGCGCTCAGCCAGTTCCGCCGTCGTTCCCTGCACACTCACTCTTGCCCCAGCCCTACCGCTGACACCGGCGCCGCCTTGGCGTCCCGCAGCACCCGGTTGAGCAACCGGAGGTCAAAGAGTCCGTTGATATCCGCCTGCTTGCTCACTCCGGACTGGACTCCATGGGCCACGAGTTCCGGGTACGTTGCTGCGAGTGGGTCCGCCGTAAAGTGAAGCTCCGTGAGGGCCCGTTGCAGGACGGCGTCGCTCAGCGACGAACCCGCCGAAGCCTTGAGGCCAGCGTTGATCACTGCAGGCGCAGCTTGTGTATTTTGCTGCAGCCACGTCACCGCCTCCACATGCCCGGTCAGGAGCGCCTGCACCGTCTGCGGGTGCTCCGCTAAGAACTTTTTGTTGACTATGAGCACTGTGGTGGCGAAGTTTCCTTGATCCCACAGGTCCTTTTCATCCACCAAAACCTTGGCACCCGCCTCCAGCACCAGCCGGGAAGCCCAGGGCTCCGGCAACCACGCCCCGTCCAATTTGCCGCTCTGGAACAGCTTGAGAGTCTGCGCATTGTCCGTGGGGTTGATGCTTACATCGCCCCCGCCAGTGGGCGTAGTTTTCAGCCCCTGCGCGGACAACCACGTCCGCAATGCCACATCCTGCGTGCCGCCGAGTTGCGGGCTGGCAAGAACCTTACCGCGCAGGTCAGCCGCGGATTTGATGTTGGGATTCACCACCAACTGGGTGCCGCCTGACGCCGCACCGGCAATGACGCTAATCGAGTCACCGTGACTCTGCACGAAGGAATTGATCGCCGGGTTGGGCCCCACGTAGGCCGCGTCAATGGCCCCAGCATTCAGGGCCTCCACCGCAGCGGGGCCAGCGTTGACTACCTGAGTGCTGAGCTTGGTGCTGCCCAACTTCTCAGCGAAGAACCCCTTCTGCAAGCCAACCAGCGCTGGCGCATGGGTAACGTTGGCAAAATAGCCCAGCCGCAATTCACTCGCAGCGCCAGTAACCGGGGTGCCCTGCTGCGACTTGTTCGCGTTGCTGGTCACCGAGGCCACTGCCGCGCCGGCACCAATCAGCAGTACCAGCCCGGCCACAAAAGCAATTTCGATGCCTCGACGATGACGCCGGTTGAGGTGGGCTTCGCGGTTCTTGGCTTCGCCACCATTAGCGACGATCCTGATTCGCCGTGGGGTGTTGTTCTGCTCGGTCATTGCTTCACCCTAGAGAACATGAACTGACCGATGCATTGACTCGGAAACCTCAAGTCATGGGAGTTAACGGGACGTCACATTGGCATCATTATTTCGCGGCTTCGGCGGCTTTCGTCCACCACAGTTTGCGTGCTGGGTACGCCAGCATTTCCACTCCAGCCCACCGGCCGGCGCAGTTAGTTCAGTATGTGAAACTATGTACCAGAATCTATTGCTCTTCTAGTACATAGAGCGTAGAGTCTATTTATGGAGCACCTTCAGGAGTTCGCATCCCCGAATATGGGGAAAAATGCGCGGGAGCATGAGTCAACCGCACAAGTTGCTAACATCTTGCGCACTGCCAGCAACTCCGGCTCTGCAGCTCCCCTCGCCGCACAAGCCGCCCAGTGGATGAACACTCTGGCCCACGAGGCGTTAAGCCCCCAGACTGATGCCGCTACTCTCATCGAAGCGCTCGGCCAGCTGGAGCAACTCAAATCCGCAGCATCCGCGTGTCAGGCACGGCTGGCAGTTGTCTTCGACGCCAATCAGCGCCGGGCGCAGTCAGCAGCCGGGACGGCCTCGGCGGAGATTGGCCTGGGCATTGGCGCGCAAATTGCACTGGCCCGCAAGGAATCACCGCATCGGGGCAATCGACTACTGGGTCTAGCCAAGGCCCTCCTTGGCGAAATGCCGCACACCTTCGCCGCGCTGGCCACGGGTGGCATCAACGAGTGGCGCGCCACGTTGATGGTCAAGGAGACAGCCTGCCTCTCCATTGAGGACCGCCAGCGCGCTGATGAGGAGCTCGCCGCGGACACCGGCGGGCTGGACGGTCTGGGTGACCGCAAGCTAGTAGGCAAACTACGCGCCATCAGTTATCGACTGGATCCACAGTCAGTGGTTAACCGTGCAACGAAGGCAGCCAACAACCGATTTGTCAGCATCCGGCCTGCCCCGGACACCATGGTCTACCTCACAGCTTTGCTGCCAGTGGCCGTGGGTGTCAGTGCCTTTGCCTCCCTGTCCAAAATGGCCGACGCCGCAACGGCGGCAGGAGATGAACGCGGGCGAGGGCAGCTCATGGCGGATGAGCTAGTCACCCGCGTCACCGGTACGCCACGGGGCTACAGCAGCATCGAAGTTCAGCTGATCATGACGGACAGAACGCTACTGGCCGGAAATTCCGAGGCCGCTGTTCTGCCCGGTTACGGTGTGATTCCGGGTGCCACTGCCCGCCAGTTACTCGATTCCACCCAGGACGCCAGCCACGAAGAACCAGAGGTCAGGGCCTGGATTCGGAAGCTCTACACCGCTCCTGGGGCCAGCCAATTGATCGGCATGGAATCGAACGCCAGAATTTTTCCACCAGCCATGCGTCGCTTCATTCAGACTCGGGACCAATCCTGTAGGAGACCCTACTGCGATGCACCGATTCGCCATCGGGACCACATCACCAGCTGGGCAGACGGCGGCCCCACCACCGCGGATAACGGGGCAGGGCTCTGCGAGGCCTGCAACCATACCAAAGAAGCACCCGGATGGTCATCCAAACCTCGGCCTGGCCCACGCCACACTTTCGAGATCATCACGCCAACGGGTCATGTCTACGAATCAATGGCTCCACCGTTACCCGGAGACTAGCGTCAAACCAGGCTAGATCACGTAGCGTTCATCCTCGGTATCGCCCGGGTGTTCCTTGATCAGCCCCGCAGCCAAGGTGTTTCCGTCCTGCGGATCGATCACCAGGAACGCCCCGGTACGCCGGTGCTGGGCATACGGTTCCAGTGGAAGAGCCGAAGCCACCCGCAATTGTGCGGACCCGATGTCATTGAGGCCTAGCCCCGACGCTTCGGTCTCACGGAAGGTATCCAAGTCCAGTCGCCCGGTGACCTCGCGCACCAAAGCTTGCACCGTGCGCGTACCGTGCTTAACCAATACCTTGGCTCCCACGCGCAGCGGCTTGGGTGACAACCAGCAGAGCTCGGCATAAACATCCTGTGTTGGTTCGCGAACGGTACCAGCAGCAGCAATCAAATCCCCGCGTGCAATGTCAATGTCATCCGCCAGCCGAAGTGCCACGGATTGCGGCGCAACAGCAGAATCCAACTGCTTGCCCGCAAAGTCAATCCCCACCACAACCGTCTGCGCCCCTGACGGCAGCACCGTGACGCTGTCGCCCACACGCACCGTGCCAGACGCCAGCTGACCGGCGTAGGCGCGATAATCACGGAAGTCAGCGCCGTCGTCCGCAAGATCTGGAGCCAACGCGCCTTGAGGCCGAATGGCCAGCTGCACGGGGAAGCGGAATGGCTCTACCCCGCGTTCCAATTCGTCCGTCGTAGGCAAAGTCTCCAGCACCTCCAGCAAGGTGGGGCCGATGTACCAAGAGGTACGGGTTGACCGCTCCACAACGTTGTCCCCCGCGAGCGCAGAAACCGGGATAACCATGACGTCGACAAGGCCCAGTTCGGCCGCGATCCCGGCCACATCTGCCTCGATGGCACGGAAGCCGTCCTCCGCAAAGTCCGCCAGATCAATCTTGTTTACTGCCACCACTACATGCGGCACACGGAGCAGCCGTAGCACGGACAAGTGACGGCGCGTCTGCTCCAGCACACCCTTACGCGCATCAATCAGCATCACTACGGCATCAGCAGTAGACGCCCCCGTGACGGTGTTCTTGGTGTACTGAACGTGCCCTGGGCAGTCCGCCAGGATGAAGGAGCGGCGGTCCGTCGCGAAGTACCGGTAAGCCACGTCGATGGTAATGCCCTGCTCACGCTCAGCTCGAAGGCCGTCCGTGAGCAGTGCAAGGTCGATGGCCTGCGGGCCGGACGTTCCGCCAAAGCCGCGCTCTGCCGATGTGCGAGTAACTGCATCCAGCGTGTCCGCCAGAATGGCCTTGGAGTCGTGCAGCAGGCGCCCTACCAGCGTAGATTTTCCGTCATCGACGGAGCCTGCGGTGGCAAACCGGAAGAGAGTGGCGTTGGCCAGATCCGTGCTCATTAGAAATATCCATCTTTCTTGCGGTCTTCCATAGCGGCCTCAGAAATCCTGTCATCGGCTCGCGTAGCCCCACGCTCGGTGAGCGTTGAAGCGG
>JABBNV010000159.1:5708-6436 GCA_019352125.1 Acidobacteriota bacterium
GAAGCGGCTACTTCAAGCACGACGGCGGCGGCATCGGCAGCGCTCGATTCGACGGCTCCGGTGCAGGACATGTCCCCCACAGTGCGGTAACGCACCGTCTTCGTGGTGACGTTCTCGTCCGGACGCGGCTGAGACACTTCGCCCACAGCGCGCCACATCCCATCGCGAGCAAAAACCTCGCGCCGGTGTGCGTAATACAAACCTGGGAGTTCAATGCCCTCGCGTTCGATGTACCGCCACACGTCCAGCTCCGTCCAGTTGCTGATGGGGAATGCACGCACATGCTGACCCACCGTGTGCCGGCCGTTGTATAAGTTCCACAATTCGGGCCGCTGGTTGCGCGGATCCCACTGACCAAACTCATCGCGCAGACTCAGAATGCGTTCCTTAGCACGGGCCTTGTCCTCGTCCCGACGTCCCCCGCCAAAGACTACGTCAAACTTATTACTGGCAATGGCGTCCAATAGCGGTATCGTCTGGAGCGGATTGCGGGTCCCATCAGCGCGTTCGGTCAACTCCCCACGGTCAATAAACTCCTGCACACTACCCACCACCAAGCGCAGACCCAGCCGTTCTACTGTCCGATCCCGAAACTCCAGCACCTCAGGAAAGTTATGGCCCGTATCCACGTGGAGCACTGGGAACGGCACCTTGCCAGGCCAAAAAGCCTTCCTGGCCAGGTGCAGCATCACCACAGAATCCTTGCCGCCGCTGAACAGCAGCGCGGG
>JABBNV010000160.1:0-437 GCA_019352125.1 Acidobacteriota bacterium
CTTGAAGACGGCGGGGGCAGAACTCGGTAGCTCCAAAGCCCCGGTTCAGTACAGCGAAACCGACGGCATCAACTTCACCGAAATCGCCAAGCTGGCCCCTGACGTGATTATGGGTGCGTACTCCGGGCTGAGCCGGGATGACTATGACAAGCTGTCCAAGATTGCGCCAGTGGTTGCCTTCCCCGAAATGGCCTACGGCACCGGTTGGCAGGATGCCACCACCATGATCGGCAAGGCGTTGGGCCGCAGCGCTCAAGCCGCAAAACTGGTTCAGACCACTGAAACCATGGTCAAGGACAAGGCCGCAAAGTATCCCCAACTGGCCGGAAAGAGCTTCATCTACGGCAACCTTGAGCCAGCCAAGAGCGACGGCGTCAACGTGTACACGGCGGTAGATAACCGACCCAAATTCCTGACCTCACTGGGCATGACACTGG
>JABBNV010000160.1:447-2620 GCA_019352125.1 Acidobacteriota bacterium
GTCATCGCGCAGGCCACCGCAGGCTCCAAAGAGTTCTTCATTCCGTGGAGCGCAGAGAAGGCCAATGAATTGGTCTGCGATGTTTTTGTCTCGTGGGTTCCCGAGGCCAAGTCCAAGGACGCGATTGTGCGGGACCCGCTGCTGGGCCAAATCCCGGCCCTGAAGCGCGGCGCCTTCGTGGCGGATTCGGACAATACTCTGGTGCTCGCCGTGTCCGCCGCGTCTCCGCTGTCCCTCCCGTGGGCCCTTGATCAGTACCTGCCCGAGCTGGCAGCAGCGGCGGATAAGGCGTAATCATGCAGCAGGGCACGACGGCGGTGCTCACCGCGCCGCTTGACGCTCACCCCGTGGAGGGGCGCGTCTCCATTCCGCCGAGGATGGCAGTGCGGGCCCAGCTGGGCTGGCTGGCCGTGGGGCTGGTGGTGTTGGCTGCCGTAACGGTGGCTTCCCTGGCCATCGGGGCCCGGGCACTCACGCCGGAAACCGTGTTGGCTGCCTTGACGAACCCGGATTCCAACAATGGCGATCAGTTAGTGGTGCTTTCCCGCATACCGCGCACCGTGGCGGGCCTAGCGGTGGGCGCCGCGCTAGCGCTGGCCGGGGCGGCGATGCAGGGGATGACCCGCAACCCGTTGGCGGATCCAGGCATCTTGGGCATCAACGCAGGTGCCGCGCTGGCCGTTGTGGGCGGCATGTTCCTGTTGGGAGCCAACAGCGTGGGCAGCTACCTCTGGTTCGCCTTCCCCGGCGCTGCCGCCGCCGCTGTGCTGGTCTATACGGTGGCATCCTTGGGCGGAAGCGGCGCCACCGTGGCCAAACTGGCCCTTGCCGGAGCCGCCGTCAGCGCCGGTTGCGGATCCTTCCTGAACGCGCTGTTGGTGGGCCGCGCAGACTCGCTGGAGCTGTTCAGATCATGGCAGGTGGGTGCACTCGCGGGTAAGTCCTGGGATTCAATTACTGCCGTGCTGCCGTTCATGGGGGCTGGGATGGTATTGATCTTGCTGAGGGCCCCATTGTTCAACGCTTTGGCGTTGGGCGACGACGTTGCCCGGAGTCTGGGCAGCCGTCCAGGCCGTGGTCGCGCTGTGGCGGGAATCGGCGTCGTACTTCTGTGTGGAAGCGCCACGGCGCTCGCGGGGCCGGTGGCCTTTATTGGCCTGGTCATCCCGCACGTGGTGCGAGCACTGGTGGGCGGCAATTACGCCTGGCTCCTGCCGTTATCCATGGTGTTGGGGCCAGCGTTGTTGCTGGGCGCTGACGTGCTGGGCCGCGTGGTGCTGCCTCCCAGCGAGGTTCCAGCAGGGATTATCTGCGCCCTGGTGGGTGCTCCTGTGTTTCTCTACCTGATTCGACATGGCAAGAAAGTGGCACTGTGAGCAACCGGGATTCTGCCTACGTGCGCACTGTACGCCAGCGCCGCGGGCGTGCTCATGGGCGGGTTCTGCTTGCAGCGCTGACGGTGGTGGTTGTCCTGCTGGGGGTGAGCATACTGCTGGGCAGTTACACCGTTACCGTGCCGGACTTCTTGCGCATTCTCGGTGGGGAACAGCTCCCCGGGGCCAGTTTCATAGTCCTGGAGAACAAACTGCCCAGGGCAGTAACGGCGCTCTTGACCGGAGCCGCGTTCGGGCTGTCCGGCACGCTTTTCCAAACCATGCTGCGCAACCCCTTGGCCAGCCCGGACATCATTGGCATCAGCTACGGTGCCAGCGCGGCGGCCGTCTCCGGGATCGTCTTCTTTTCGCTCTCTGGCCTAGGGCTCTCCCTCGCGGCCATTGTGGGGGCGCTGGTGGCGGCCGCGGTCATGACCGTACTGGCCTTCGGGGATCGCGGCAACACATTGATTCTGAGTGGGATAGGTGTGGCCGCGTTCATGCAGGCGGGGGTGACGTTCCTGCTCCAGCGCACTGATCTGCAGACGGCTCAGGATTCGATGCTGTGGTTGGTAGGTTCCCTCAATTCCGCTTCGTGGGAGCGGGTGGTTCCCTTGGCTCTGGCACTCCTGGTGCTGATCCCCTTGGCACTCGCAGCCAATGCCACCCTGAATACCGTGGCTCTGGGACCGGACACCGTGGCTGGATTGGGGTTGCACAGAGGCCGCAGCGCCGCCTGGTTGACGGTGCTGGGAGTGCTTCTGGCGGCCGTGGCTACTGCCGCCGTGGGGCCCTTGGCG
>JABBNV010000160.1:2630-6165 GCA_019352125.1 Acidobacteriota bacterium
GGGTGCCGCCGTCCTCCTGTCTGCGGACTTTGTGGGCGCCAACCTGCTGCCTTCCGCCATGCCCGTTGGCGTGGTGACTGGCGCGCTGGGCGCACCCTTCCTGTTGTGGCTACTGGCCACCGGAAGCACGCGAAGCGCCCGGGGTGCCCGGGGTGCCCGAACAACCAACCGTGCACCAAGTGCACCAGTAAAGGAACTGGCCGTATGACTACCTCTCTGGCAGCTAAGACCCTGACCTTGGGTTATGGCGGTGTTCCTATTATTGGCGGCCTTTCCCTGGAGGTGTTGGTCGGCAAGATCACGGCGATTGTGGGCGCCAATGCGTGCGGGAAGTCAACCCTGCTGCGCGGGCTGGCTCGGTTGCAGAAACCGAGCGCGGGCACGGTGTTATTGGACGGTGCGGACATCCACGGCCAGCCCTCGCGCGCCGTGGCGCAAAAGTTGGGGATCCTGCCGCAAATGCCCCAGGCGCCTTCAGGTATAACCGTGGCGGAGCTGGTGGAACGGGGCAGGACGCCGCATCGTGGCCCGTTTGGGCGGCGAACCAGGGACGATGACGACGCTGTGGCCCGCGCACTGCGGGAAACCGGAACCCTTGAGCTGGCCGAGCGAGCGGTGGACGATCTCTCCGGCGGCCAGCGCCAGCGCGTCTGGATTGCCATGGCATTGGCCCAGGAAACAGATGTGTTGCTGCTAGATGAACCCACCACGTATCTGGATCTGGCACATCAGGTGGAAGTCCTTGAATTGCTGCGCCGCCTCAATGCGGAACGGGGCACCACTGTGGTGATGGTTCTGCACGAGCTGAATCTGGCCGCCCGTTACGCGGACCACCTGGTGGCCATGACTCACGGTGCCATCGTGGCGCAGGGGGTGCCCAGTGAGACTCTGGACGCAGAGCTGGTGCGGCGGGTGTTTGGCCTGGATGCACTAGTGGTGCCGGATCCAGTCAGTGGCACCCCGTTGGTAGTGCCGCTGGGTGGGTACCCGCATCCGGCCCACCCCGGGGTTGCTGAAACACTTTCTGGTGCCCAAGATGGTGTTTCGCAGACTGGTGTTTCACAGACTGGTGTGGATCAGCCTGGTATTGAGCAGCGTGCTGTGGAAGCGGTGCGCGGGTGAGCTCCCCAACGGTGTTGGCGCCGCCAAGTATGCGCGCTTTTCCCCTCCGCGTGATTGAATCCGTCCGGCTGAGCGAGCACTTTGTGCGGATCAGTTTGGCAGGGGATTCGCTGTGCTACTTCGGCACTGCGGACGACGGCGCCACGCGGGATCTGCGCATCAAGCTCATTATTCCTTCGCCCGGGCACGCGGCTCCGGAGTTTGGCGCACTCGATGACGGCTGGTACCAAGAGTGGGTGAATATGGACCCTGCCAGGCGCGGGTTTATGCGCACCTACACCGTCAGGGCGCTGCGTGAGGATCCTGTGCTGGGCAGGGTACTGGACGTGGATTTTGTGCTGCACGCAGCGGACTCCGGCCCAGCGTGCCGCTGGGCCACAGCCGCGCGACCCGGAGATGCTGTGACCGTGTTGGGCCCCAACGCAGAAGCAACGGAGTGCGTGGGGATCGAGTTTCGTCCAGGCCATGCCCAGCGTGTGCTCTTGGCAGGGGATGAAACGGCTGTTCCCGCTATTGCCGGAATCCTGGCAACCCTGCCGCCGGAGGTGAGTGGCCATGCCGTGCTGGAGGTGCCCAGCGCGTTGGATTTCCTGGACTTGCCGGCACCTCGCAACGTCAAGATCCAGTGGTTGGCCAGAGGTGCTGGCCCCCATGGCGTGGCCCTCCGGGATGCCGTGGCAGACGTCATCTACCCTGCTGTTTGCGCTCGCGGGGAGGAGCCGCAGGGCGTGGACATGGACGCTGATCTGCTGTGGGAGACGCCCGTGACGGATCCCGCCGGCGGGATGTACGCGTGGGTGGCAGGGGAGGCAGCCATGGTCCGTGAACTGCGCAGATACCTGGTCCGCGAGACAGGGATGGACCGAGCGCATGTGGCCTTTATGGGCTATTGGCGCCGCGGATCCCCGCTGGCACCTTAGGGGATCTTCGCTCGTTCCTTAGGGTTACGGCTAGCGTTTGCTACGAAGCGCGGGTGGCCGCCGTCTGAGTAAAGTGGTGGGCATTACGGGAAGAGGTTTTTGATGGATTTTTCGGTGCGCTATGTGGCCTTGGGCGATTCGTTTACGGAGGGTGTGGGGGACGAGGTCGCCACCCGGCCCAACGGGGTGCGTGGCTGGGCGGATCGGCTAGCCGAACAGCTGGGCCGGAACAACCCGGACACGGGCTATGCAAACCTCGCTATCCGCGGCCGCAAAATGGACCGCATTCTGAGCCAACAAATTGAACCAGCCATTGCCATGGAGCCAACACTGGTCACTATCTTCGCCGGAATCAATGACATTCTGCGGCCGCGTGTAGACATTGATGCCATGGTGGCCCGCTACGACGAAGCGGTGCGCAGACTGCGTGCCACGGGCGCCGTCGTCGTCATGTTTACAGGGTTTGATGCCCGAATGTCTCCCGTCTTTGCCACCACTCGCGGGCGCACGGCCATCTATAACGAGTTGATTCGCGAAGTGGCGGAAGAGCACGGCGCTGTACTGGCGGATTTTTGGCGCTTCCGTGAATACGATGATTGGCGCATGTGGGGTGTGGACCGGATGCATATGTCTACTCCCGGACACACCAATATGGCCAAGCGGGTGCTGGGGATTTTGGGCTTGCCCGATGAGATCCCGGAGCCCGAATTGCCCACGGTTCCCCAGCTCAGCAAGCGCGAAACGCTGGCCGCGGACGCTGCCTGGGCCCGCCAATATGTGGGGCCGTGGATTGGCCGCCGAGTCAGGGGTGTTTCCTCCGGTGACATACTGCAGCCGCGGTGGCCGAAACTTACTCCCGCAACGGCCCTGAATGCTGTTGAATAGACGCATCGCTTACAGCGCAGTACGTTCTTCGAGCAAAGGCAGAATCCATGACGTTCCCCACCATTCCTGACCGCTATTGGGAGCTAACGGCCCCGCCCTTGGGAGCGCTTCCCGCGCGGGCCTGGACTGGACGTAGCGAGTCGGACGTGGATCTGAACGGTCAGTGGCAATTCCGATATTCACCCACCGCAGAGAGGCCGGCCTTCGGTGACTGGGCGGCTATGACAGTGCCTTCGCACTGGGGGCTGAGCCCCGAAGCAGAGCAGTATTCGACGCCCATTTACACCAACGTGGTGTACCCCATTCCGGTGGATCCGCCCCGCGTTCCCGACGCCAACCCCACAGGCCACTACCGCCGGACGTTTACCGTTCCCGCGGGCTGGGATTCCGGAAGCGTCGTGTTGCGCTTTGACGGCCTCGAATCTTGTGGGCGCGTGAGCGTTAACGGGCACGACGTCGGCATCACCAGCGGTTCACGCCTTCCGATTGAGTTTGATATCACCGAGGCCTTGGTGCCCGGTGGCGAGCAGCAGCTGGACGTAGTGGTGCACCAATGGTCCGCTGGAACGTACATCGAGGATCAGGACATGTGGTGGCTGCCCGGGATC
>JABBNV010000160.1:6175-6433 GCA_019352125.1 Acidobacteriota bacterium
GGATCTTCCGTGACGTAACGCTGCGGCATGTGCCCGCCACTGACGCGTTGAGCGATGTGTGGCTGAAGTGCGGTTTCGATCCCACCACTGGCGTGGGCACCCTGCGCTATACGGGAACGTCTGCAGCGCGGATTCGCGTGCCTGAACTGAACATTGACATTCAGGCCAGCGCTGACGGTGGGGACGTACTTTTTTCCGGCCCGGTAGAGCCGTGGAGTGCGGACGCACCCCGGCTCTACGACGCTGAAGTGTCCACGG
>JABBNV010000161.1 GCA_019352125.1 Acidobacteriota bacterium
CGTGTAGGTGCCCCAACGCCACATAGTCAAAGCCGTGGAACAGATCCAACGGAACAACGCCCAGCCCGCCAATGCTCAGTGCCCGCTCACTCTCCGAGGTAATCCCACCGCTGGCAAAAGTGTGCGCAAGGACCACTGAAAACACGGATCCGGTGCCAGCGGAACGCCGCTGTTCCAGATCCGCACGGATTCCTTGAATTGCTGCCTGCGTCACCTGGAAGTGGATCGGTTCGCTGACGCCCAGTTGATCCGCCACCATTCGGGGTTCCAGGAAGGGAATTCCATAAATGGCCAGCTGCGACTCCCCGTCCAGCGGCACCAGAATGGGCACTACGGCGTCCGCCAGACGAGTCCGCAGGTGAACCTCCGCACCCTCCAACACCTTGCCAGCAAAGCCTAGCCGTGTTGCTGAATCATGGTTTCCGCTGGTCAGCACCACCCGCACGCCTGCAGCCCTCAGCTGGGCCAGGGTTGAGTCAAGCAATTCCACCACGTCCACACCCGGCAGGGCCCGGTCATAAACATCCCCAGCCAGCAGGAGCACGTCCACCTGCTCGGTGCGCACAGTGTCAATGAGCTGACCAACAAATCGACGCTGAGCCGCTAGCATCCCTACACCGTGGAACCCGCGGCCCAGATGCCAATCAGACGTGTGGAGTAATCGCATACGTTAAACGTAACGGCCCGCACCGACAATCAAACATCGGTGCGGGCCGCCAGCGTGCAATGTCCCTGTTAGGGGTTGTCGAAAAATTCCTGTGCCTCGGTGCGCTGCGGCGCGGGTGCAGGCTTCGTCAACGGTTCCGGAGACTCACCTTTCACACCAGCGCCGGCGTTAGCGGAGTCACCACGATTGGTTCCGGCAATGTCAGAGGCAACAACGACGTCGGCCGCATCTTCCGCGACGGCAAGTGGCGGCGCGGCGAGTGTCGAAGCTGAGCCGTCAACAACCACAGTGCCCAGGTCGGCCGGTACAACAAATGCTCGGAACACCAGGCCGGACAACGCACCGCCGAGTAGGGGAGCCACCCAGAACAACCACAGCTGGCCAGCGGCCCACGGGTCAGAGAAAAAGACCACAGCCGTGGAGCGGGCCGGGTTGATGGATGCGTTGGAGAGCGGCAACGCAACGGTGATGACAGCTGCCAGAGTGGCAGCGATAGCCAGCGGTACAAGAACTGTGTTGGCTTTGGGCCGGCTGGAACCAAGAATAACCGCAACGAAGATTGCCGTGGCCACTACCTCAATGAGCAGGACACCCGCCATGGGCATGGTGGACGGCGAGTGCTGGTCAAAGCCGTTAGCCAGTGACGTCATCAAGGTTGTTGGGGTCTGTTTTGCCCCCTGGGCCGTGAGTGCAGGGAACAGTCGCAGGGACAGGAAGAGCACCAAACCGGCAAACACACCAGCAATTACCTGAGCAATGACGTAGAAGAGTGCCGTGAGCCAACTAACAGACCCTGCAAGAGCCGCTGCAAGCGTGACTGCAGGGTTGAAGTGGCCGCCGGAAACGTACCCGAAGGCCACGATTCCAGCCAGCAGTGCCAGCCCGAATCCCAACCCTACGGGAAGGGTTCCCGCGGCGGATCCGCCCGCCCACAGCGCGGTACCAAGGCCAGCGAAGCACAGCAAGAATGTGCCAAGTGCTTCTGCCCCCAGCGCAGCACCCAAGCCCGGCGTAACCAGTTTCTTAGGTGCTGAAGTTGACGTTTTGCTCAAAGCTGAAGTGTCGTCCGAGGCCGTTTCGGCCGTGGCGGTACTCATGTAGCGGTCCCTCCTGATTGATCCGCGGTGCAATTCATGCCCACGAGTATCTGAGAATACCGCATTAACATCAACGTCAGCTGTGCAAATCCGCCTCAGCGCACGTCAGACTGCCCCACGGTGCGGCAGCCACGTCCCGGCGGTCAGGTCCAGAGAGCCGGGTACATTGGAACCGTGGAAAAATCCCTCTTTGCTGCGAAAGTCATTGGTTGTCTGATGGGTGGCGCGTTGGCAGACGCAAGCGGCTCCCGCGGCGCGGACGGACTATGGCCCGCCTCCAACGCCACTGCGCTGAGCGCCTATACCGTGGACGGCCTGACCGAGGCCGTGGAATGGGCCAATTCTGGCGTAGTGGCTGACGAAACGGCCTGCCTGTGGCTGGCTTACCTGCGGTGGCTGGCCAGCCGCGAGGCGCTTGTGGCTAACGCGCCGATGGCAGCGCCACGCTGGATCGATTCACAGGCGGAGCTACATACCACGCTCGACGACGCAGATCCGGACACGTTAGCGGCGTTGAGGTCTGGTGAAATGGGCACTACTGGCCGTCCGCTGAATTCTGCGGCTGCAGGGCCTGGGGCCTTGGTACGTAGTGCAGGGTTTGGGCTACTCCCCCACGTGGATCTGCCCACCATTCATCGACTCAGCAGAAACAGTGCCGCGCTCACCCATGGGCACGCCAGTGCGCGGGATGCGGCAGCGGGATTCAGTGTGGTGATTCGGCTGCTGATTGATACCCCGATTCCGGAGTCGGTTCCTGACGCGTTGGCCGCATTGCGCACGGCCTACGCAGCCGCCGGAGACTTCTTGGGGACGATTCCGGGGCAAGAGGGCGTGCTTGCGGCGCTTAATAAGTACGACGACGTCGAGCATGCACAGCAGTCGTCAACAGCACTGGATGTGCTGGGTAACGCCATCGCGCTCTCACTCAGCAGCTGCTCAACAGGTAACGGTAGCCACAACGATCCGCAGGGCCAGCTATCTGCTGCCCTGGCCGCCGCCGCAAGAATCGACACCCCCGTCGACGGTAGTCCGGCCGCACAACGGCACACCGCGGTGCTGGTGGGCAGTCTGCTGGGTGCACTGTATGGTGACGCGGCGCTGCCCAACGAGCCGGTGAATCAGTTGGCGGCAGCGCCAACGCTGAGGCAGCTGGCCGCGCACTGGGTGGACTGCACAGCAGCCTAGAAGACTAGGGCCGCCGCTTGCCCACGTTGTTGCACGCTTCGCACACGCTTGCGGGAATAACCCCCCAGTGCTGCAAACGGCCAAAGATCAGGCAGCCCAGGCACACCCCCAGGATGGACTCCAGACCGGCGGCCACTATCAGCACCAGCGTCAGCAGCCAAGCAACACCTGCAAGACCGGTGAAAAAGAAAATGGTGGCTGCGGTGGAAATAACCACGCCAATGCCCTGCGCGAAACGCTTGGGTGGACCGGGTACCAATTTGGCCGGACCAATTTTCGGTGCAATGACTTTGACCGAAAGAATACCTGCGGGCGAGATGCGCGGACCAAAGGCCAGGCGAAGCCAGAAGCCGATGGCGATGACCACTAGTCCCCAGCCTTGGCTGGTAATAAGCGTCAAGAGGGACAGCACCACCACGATCGCTGCCGTGGAGCGCGCGGCGTATTCGTTGACCGGATTGGGGAAGGCAAAAAACCTCTTCAGCGCTGACTCCCGCGGTGCCGGAATCAGCCCTGTCACCTGGTGTTGTTGAAGCGACGTCATAATCGAGACCATAAGGTCGATTCGCCCCGAGGGACGAATCATGTTGCGGCGTATGACTTTTCAGCTAGCCCACCATCTGCATGAATTCGCCCTCGCTGAGTACTTCGATTCGCTGGCCGCGGGCGTGCAGTTCCAGCACTCGTTTTGCCTTGGAGGTGAGCCGCCCAGTGCGCAGATCAGCCGCCACAAACCCATCGCCCACCACCAGCACCGTGGTACTTCTGGTCACCGAGCTGCCCGGCTGTGCCCCTACCTCTGCAGCCCGCTGTTTAGCCTCGGCGCGAGGCAAGGAGAGATTGCCGGTGAAGACCACAGTTGCACCAAAGAGCGGGTGCGTCGGGTCCGCCGCAGCGTTGGGTGCGGGGTTGGGCCCCTCTTCCGGCCACCCCAGCCAACTTCCTTCCCGCGCGGACACCGCGGTTGATCCTGAAGCTGAAGGTTCCGCTGCAAGGCGTTGCTGCGCCCGCACCGTCGCCGAGGAGGCATCGTCGTGCGCTGGATCAAACGCCGGGAAATGACTCAATCTCATCCCCAAAATATCGAACAACTCGGGAATGCTTCCGGCCTGGTGCAGTCGAGCAATATCGATGAGGATGCCAGCACAGGCCTGGGCGTCTTCCACGGGATCATGGTGATTGATCAGCGGAACGCCCGCGGCCTCGGCCACAAAGGGTAAAGAGTGCGACGGCAGGGAATAGCTCTTGCGAGAAAGAATCACAGTGCAGGCGTAGTCAAAAGCTGGCCCCGGCATCCCGGACACCTCCAACGCGGAGCGAATAACCCCCGTATCAAAGGCTGCGTTATGCGCAACCAGCACGTCGTCCCCGATGAATTCGGCCAACGAGGGGTAGACGAGGCTAAATCGAGGAGCATGTGCTACATCTTGGGCGGTGACGCCATGGATTTGTACGTTGCGGTAATCAAAATGATCGTGCCCCACCGGTGGCTTCATCAGCGCAAACCGCTGATCCACAATGACTCCATCGCGCACTTTGCTCAGCCCCACTGAACAGGGTGAACCTCGAAACCCGTTTGCCGTCTCAAAATCAATTGCTGTGAAGTCCAATGCCACCACCCCAGCTTAGCTCCCGGGGTGACGCTAGGGCGTAGGGCGCTCCCGAGCTGGCGCAGTTGGTTGAGCTGTTGATGGCGCGGTTGCTTGGCCAGTTGGGTGTGCAGCAATGATCCCTTGCACACGTCGCTCCAGTTCGGCCAAGGTGGCGTCCGGCAGTACCAGCAGGCCATCCAGCTCCTTTTGCACCCGTTTGTACGCGCTTTGCCGCTCGGCAGGGGTGGCTGCCTCGTCCTCCGCCATGGCGGTGAGCTTCCTGGCCCGGCCCAAGTGGCTACGCTCGTCCTCGGAATAGTTCCGATCCTTCAGCCGCTTGGCCTCACGTTCTGCAATATCAAAAGCCATCCCGTAGGCGTGAACAGCTGTTCGGTACTCTGCGGCGGCCGGATCGGTGGCCAACTGCTGCGGCTGATCCGGCCGCAGGGCATCGGCCGTTCGCTTGGCACGCAGGAAATCCACGGTAAGCGGTTCACGAACATCACTCATCATGGGGAAGTCGATCATCTTGCCCACATCCAGCTCATAGGCCAGCCACCGAGCGTTGATTGAGTCATGCTCGGCCACCATTTTGCCCACTGCTGCAGCCCGTTGCTGGGCGGGGTCTACCGCTGGAGCCGGCTGATACGTCGGGGCGGCATACTGATACGCGGGCGCGTTCTGGCCGCTGGTTAGCGGATCATATCCGGGAGCGGCGGGCTGCTGGTGCGGGTCAATGTCATGACGACGGCGGGAGCGCGAGTTCTTGCCGCGCCAGCCAAAGATTCCGGCGAGGGGGAACACCAACCACCAGTAGTTAAGCGCGTGATTCATAAAGCCCCAGAATGGATCCACAGGTTTATCTTTGCACCTGCCATCACCAGCAGCAAACGGCAGCAGCGCCGACAAACGTCCGCGCTTGCGCCGTTGAGAGACTCCCCTCCCGTACGCTTAAGGGGTGATTCTCTCAGCCACTGGCCACGCGGCCATCTCAAGCCTGCTCCCGGCCCTCAGCCATGGCCCCCAACACGCCAGCTTGCTGCCGCCGTGGCTTGATCCAGAAATACTGCTGAATAATCCCGGATGGGGCTTCGGCGTGGTGGTGCTTGCCTGCGCCATTATCTTCGCGGAGACCGGCCTGCTCATCGGGTTCTTCCTCCCCGGTGACTCTCTCCTGTTCACCGCTGGACTGTTGACTGCCTCGGGAATAATCCACGTCAATATCTTCGTCTTGACGCTGCTGTTGATTGTCTGCGCGTTCGTGGGAAACCAGGTGGGCTACCTCATTGGGTTGAAGATCGGTCCGGCCATATTCAACAGGCCTGACTCAAGGTTCTTCCGCCAGGAACACGTGATCAGTGCCCATAATTTCTTTGAGCGACACGGTGGCAAGGCTTTGATTCTGGCTCGTTTCGTTCCCATTGTCCGCACCTTTGTACCCGTGATCACTGGTGTGGCCAAGTTGGAACTGCGCACTTTCACCATGTTCAACGCGATCGGTGCAATCCTTTGGGCGGGTGGCGTCACCCTGTTGGGCTATGCCCTGGGCAATCAGTTCCCGTGGGTGCGCAGCAACCTGGATATCATCTTCGTGGTGATTGTGCTGCTGTCCGTGCTGCCCATCATCATCGGCTTCCTGCGCAGCGTTTCAGCCAAGAAATCCAATCCCAGCTAAGTCTAGTTGGCCACTGACCCAGAACTCCGGATCCCGCTGGCCCAGAACTTTCTAGCTCAGCGCAGCCACAATATGCGGCAGGAGCAGCCGGAATGCCTGCCCGCGGTGGCTGATCGCGTTCTTCTCGCTCGAGCTCAGTTCGGCGCAACTGCGGTCCAGGCCCTCGGGTACAAGAATCGGGTCG
>JABBNV010000162.1 GCA_019352125.1 Acidobacteriota bacterium
GTCGCTGCCGCAACTGCAAGGAGCGCAAGACCGGCATCTGCCTCAACGTCAACCCGGACCGACCGGGTAGTGCTTACGGCTATGTGGATATGGGCGGCTGGGTGGGAGGCCAGGCAGAATACGTCTTGGTGCCCTACGCGGACTGGAACCTTCTCAAGTTTCCGGACCGGGACCAAGCGCTTGAGAAGATCATGGACCTGACCATGCTCTCCGACATCTTCCCCACAGGCTTTCATGGCGCCGTGACAGCGGGGGTTGGCGTCGGCTCTACGGTCTACATCGCGGGGGCCGGGCCGGTGGGCCTTGCCGCGGCGACCTCCGCGCACCTGCTCGGTGCCGCCGTCGTCATTGTCGGTGACATGAACACCAGCCGCCTCATGCAGGCCAAGTCATTCGGCTGCGAAACCATTGACCTTTCCAAGGGCGAGCCTGGTGACCAGATTGAACAGCTCCTGGGCGTCCCCGAGGTTGACTGCGCCGTAGATGCCGTGGGCTTTGAAGCGAAGGGCCACGGTGGCGACTCTGGTCATGAAGCGCCTGCAACGGTGCTGAACTCACTCATGGACATCACCGCAGCCGGTGGATCCTTGGGCATCCCCGGTCTGTACGTGACCGGCGATCCGGGCGGAGTGGACGCTGCCGCACAAAAGGGTTCATTGTCCTTGAGTCTGGGCACCGGATGGGCCAAGTCCCTTGCGTTCACGACAGGCCAGTGCCCGGTCATGAAGTACAACCGCGGGCTGATGATGGCGATCCTGCATGACAAGGTGCACATCGCCAAAAACGTCAACGCCAAGGCGATCTCGCTCGACGACGCCCCGCGCGGTTACGCGGAGTTCGACGCGGGCGCTGCCACCAAGTACGTTCTCAACCCAAACGGTTACCTGAACTAGCGTCTGACGTACCAAAGCCACACAGCACAAATAGTAGTGGCCGCCACCCCATGATTTTCATGAAGTGGCGGCCACCGCTAGGAATTGGTGACGTTCGGTTCGCACTCTGCACCTTGTCATGAAGAACAGAACCGAAGCACTGCGACCTCCCCCTCGAGACCGCATCCTGACGCTAAGGCATCACTCGCCCGGAGCTGCCACCTTCGTCGTAGCAACTGCCGGGGACTGGCCGGGCGCAGCATCTTCAGCAGGCGCCGGGAGCGGCCAAGGAGCCGGGAACTTCGGGAGCAGCAGCGTAAGCACCACCGCAACCAAGGTGAGTACAGCGAGAGCCAGAAACGGCACGGTGTAGCTCCCGACGCTGGTAGCTACAGCGCTGATCAGTAACGGAGCAATCGCCATGGACGGCGCAAGGATCGCCAGGCTGAGCCCTTGGAGTGCTGCGAAAGATTTCAAACCGAAGTACTTCGCAATCAAAGCCGGAGCCACCGACGACTCCACACCTGCAATAACGCCCAGGAATGCCATAGATGCGTACAGTGCCGCTGTGGACCCATTGTTGAAGGCCGCTAGTATCAGCCCGATCGGTGCTGCAGCAAACAGCACCGCAACGATCCAGGGGCGGCTTCCACGGTCCAGGAGAATGCCCCCGATAAGCAGCCCCACCACTGATGTGGCAAAAAGTACTGAGAGCGAAAGCGACACGGTTGCGGCACCGATGCCGCTCTTGCCATAGAAATCAACAGCATTGGAGCGGATGGCGATCGGCGCAGCGCCGGCCAGTGTGAGTGCAATTGCAAAGAAGATAAACGTGCGGCTCTTGACAGCGGTCTTGAACGCGATACCTGGAAGCAGCTCGGACTTAATCTTGACCATTAAGCCAACCGCGGGCTCTGTGGACTCGCGGACAAGCCAAAGGGCGGATGGAATCCCTATTACTACGATCGCAAGCGCAACCACGTAGTAAGTCCCATCCCAGCCGAATCCTGCAAACACGCTCGGGTCTGGTGCTGGCGGCGGTGTGCCACCGGCCGGAGCTGAGCCACCAACTGCGCCCGCAGGAGCTTGCCCGCCAGCGGCACCATTGACAAGCCACTGAAACACTGGGGAGAGCACGACGCCGGCAACCCCCGAAATCTCTCCCACCAAGCCAAACCCGATACCTCGGTGGTGGGGGAACCATTCAGAAATGACCTTGAACACCACGGCTAGGCTCGCGCAGAATCCTGCGATCGACGAAAGCACCAGAACGATCCCCAGCAGCAGGATCGATCCCCCGACCAGCGGGATGGCTGCTGTGAAGACCGCATACGCCATGACTGCTGGAATGACGAACTTGCGAGCACCGTAGCGGTCCACCCAACGTCCAGCAATGGGCAGTGCCAGCGGGCCCATGAGAAGCGGAATGGTAATAAACAAGAGGAGAGCCACAGGGATCGGCGTGCCCGTTTTCATCGCGTAGGCCGGCATTGTAAACACCGTGAGTGCAGATAAGCCAGATGGGCTAACAGCAACGAGCAGCAAACAGCCGATCAGGGCGGCCCGGCCGCGGCCGGACACTTTGCCAAAGTCGACCAGATATTGCCTAAAACTCGGCTTCGTTACAGCGAGGGCATCGGCGGGGAAGGGAGGTGCCAGAGCGGCGGGCCCCGTCGACGCTGACGGATTCTCTTTGAGCATTGGAACTCCTTGGATTCGGTCCGAGCTGGGTGTAAATACGAACGCCCAGCTTGAGTTATGGAGAGGGGGGACAGCTATTAGTCCTCGTGGGGAGAGTGGCTGATGTCCGCATGATTCTTTGCCTGCGCAGCCAGGTGACGGCACAGGATGAACGGCACACATATGGAGTTTCCGGGTCTCATTTATCTAACCGGGACCTTGAAGACATCATCGTCCTTCCGGAAGGAAACAGAAAGCCAGCTGACAGAGCATCAGGCGGTTTATGTACTGTACAGCTCAGTACAGTACAACATGTGGAGCACCGTTTGTACAGAGTTTGACATGAATTTAATCTCCCGATTTTTGCTTGTCGCCTGCAGGGTCCGGCGGCGCCCAAATGGCCAGCTTCGGGATAGACCGATACCGCTGGGCCGGAAGCGGCACCAGCGGTATCAGGGGTGATTTCCAGCTAGTCGTGGGGCACAGGCAGCGCCCGTTAATTCACTGCTTGGGCAGGCCACCGGGAGGAGTTGATCCTGCAAGCGGCTGCCCTCCAGGCGGCGGTGAGCTGATGGCCCACATCATCGGAAAGGGTTCTAGGCCAAAGAGCTCACGACCATTGATCTCTGCCATGGGATCGACTCGGAATGCGCCGTGAGTGGCTAGTACATGGATATCCCGGACAGCCCGCTGGATTGGATTGCTATTGGCTACAGCGGACGAGCCTAGTGCCAGCAGAAGGCCATCTACCACGCGCAAGCACTCATGGATCTGGTGAACCAAGTCCATAGTGATCTCGGAATCGGAGCCAGGCAGGAAGTCCTCCCCCGCTACCGCTCTGCGGTCAACCTCATCACAGTGACGCCAAAGCACAGCATCCGCGGCGTTGATCGCAGCGCGCGCCTTGCCAGCCACCATCTGGATGGAGGCCATCTGGGACATGGTCTTGTACGGGAGGTTAAAGGGTGGCCGCTTTGCCGCCTGCTGGAGGAATGAGTCCAAGGCACCCTGCGCAATTCCCACCGCAAGAGCGGCGAAGGCACAGTTCGTGGCAGCCATTCCGCCGATCGGGCTGTGCTTGAAACCCAAACCTGCATACTTGCCGCGCAGCGTATCCCCTCGCTGGATGAGTTCTTCAGTGTGCACCACGCGGTAGTCCGGTACGAACACCTCTTCATCCGCGCGCACACTGTTCGAATTTGTGGCCTGGAGACCCATCACATGCCAGTCATCCACGATCGTGTATTGATCCCGGGACAGGATCCCCATCGCCCGGCGGCGCTGACCACTGGATGCGTCGTCATACTCGAAGCCCACCGTGCCCCAGGCTGCGTGCTTGCTGCCGCTGCCAAATGACCATTTGCCCTTGACCATGTAGCCGCCGTCGACCTTCCGGCCGTCGCCAACTTTGGGAGCAAACACCGTGGCGCCGAACATAATCGGCCCCACCCAGTCGGCAATACTCGCGAAAACTTCATCGCGGGCCTGCGGATCGAAGGAAAGCGTGTTTCTCGCAGCGCTGGACACAATCACCAACCAACCGGCCGCGGCATCGCCTTGGCCCAGGGCCTTGACTACCTCTGCCGTGTCCCGCGCGCCCAGCGCTGACCCGCCGAGCTCTATGGGGATAGTGACCCTGAAGGCACCGACGCGATCTACCGCTTCAAGCGTGGCGGGAGCGAGCTCTCCCAGCGCCTCACCCTCTGCCGCATGGTCGCGAAGCAGCGGCAGCAGCTCAATGATCTCGTCGCGCATTTTTCGCCCCACGCCGCTAAGGTACGGGGACTCCGGGAACTTTGGCCCGGCAACCGGCGGCGGCCCAAAGGGCGGAGCCCCCGGTGGTGTGCCCTTTGGCGCTCCGAAGGGCGGACCCCCTGGTGGCGGCCCACTGACGGGTGGTGGTGCAGTTGGTAACGTCATTGTTCTCTCCAATTCATTGCAATCGGGTCTTGCGAGAGGAAGTCGCAGCTAGGGCCGTGGTCCAGCCGGCGGAGCGGGCGGCATATTGGGCGCGGGTGGCCCCTCAGCACGCAACGGCGCCAGAGCACCCACCAATCGCTCAAGCTCCGTCAACATCGGGGCGAAGGCGGGCTCTGCCGACGCGGGAGGAACAAACTCGCCAGTCTGAAGATGCTGCATCACCATCGGCAGCACAATGCCGTCTGGAATTGCCACCATGCGCAAGGTGGTGACAATCTGCTCCATGACCTGCCCTCCTCGCATGCCCCCAGCAATGCCGCCGTAACTAACGAAGGCCACCGGCGCGTATGTCCACTCCCGAGAGAGATAGTCCAACGCATTGAGCAGAGCCACAGACGGTCCATAGTTGTACTCCGGAGCAACGAACACGAACGCGTCCGCTTCCTTGATTTTGGTTGACCACCGCAGGGTGTGGGAATTCTGGTATTTCCCCAACACTGGATGGTGCGGCTCATCCAACACCGGCAGTTCATAATCCGCGATGTCAACGAGCTCCACCTCGAATCGCCCGTCTGCAACGGCACGAGCGTAGACCCAATCAGACACAGGCTTGGCCACTCGGCCGGGCCGCGTGCTGCCAACAATGATGTGTAGCTTTGGCATGATTATTCCCCCATCGGATTCTGGCCGGGAGCTACCTTGCGGAAGGTACTCCAATGCTCAGCCAACTTTCCGTCCTGGACGCGGAACACCGTGAGAATGTTCCACTCATACGTAGCCCCCTGAACCACCGGATCGGGCTCCAGCAGGCGCATCATGACGCAGGCAATGTCCCCGTCCAGAATCACGCTCACCACGGGCGGCGGCGTCTGCCCACCGATGGGAACGCGTCGGAAATTCTCAATCAACATGTCGCGCCCGTTGCCGGGAGTGTTTGGGTCACGCTGAATGTAATCCTCGCGGACGTATTTGGTCATGATCTTGACCACGTCCTCCTGTACGCGATTGTCGCGAACTATCCGGGCAAGGTCCGCTTCAAATTCGATGAGTAGCCGCTTGGTGGCGCTGCGCTCGGGAGAGGGATCGGCAGCTACAGCGGCTTTGAACTCCTCGTTATCGAGCCAATTTGAATAGATCTCTGGATCGCTAATCTCCGCGATGCCATTGACGATGGTGTAACCGCTCATGGTCGGGTCCTTCTTTCTGGGCCTGGGTATGACTCAATAGCAAGATAGTGACGGATTGAATGGGTGGCGCGTCGCCTTCTCGCTGGGTCATCTTGGACTCTCGTTGCACGTTAGCGAAACAACAGCGTTTCGCTTATTCCGTGAGACTAGCCTGCCCCGAGAGCTTCCCGCAAGTGGCGCCCGTCACTCACTCGACTCATTCTAGACATAACTGTACTGTACAGGCCAGTATTGAAGCCCAGCGCCTCAGATTTTACCGAGGGGTCAGCAACAAAGCTGCGCCACATTCCACCGCGGCCGGCCAGTAGATGTGCAGAACCGCACACGTGATCGAACCAACGGTGAAACTACAGACGTTGTCGCATTCGCGCGCGGGAAGCGACATCTACTGCAGTCTGGGCAGTAATGTCACAGCGCATGCAGCTTTGCGCGGCCCGGCCCTACAAAGGATTCCGGCCCTACAAAGGATTTAGAACGGATACGGCGCGATGCTGGGCCGAACGGTGAGCCACTGGAGTTCGGTGAATGACTCGATGTTTGCTGCCGCACCACCGATTCTGGAGCCATTTCCGGAGTTTCTCACGCCGCCAAACGGAGAATTTGCCTCATCAGAAACGGTTTGTTCGTTGATGTGAATCTTGCCGGAGTGGATATGATCCGCCGCCTGCATGGCC
>JABBNV010000163.1:0-1759 GCA_019352125.1 Acidobacteriota bacterium
GTCGCTGGGTGGGGTCTTCTGCCACTTCTCAAGGATCGGCGTATAGAGCGCCCACAGAAGCCTCACCCAACAGAGTCAAACTTCCGATTTCCGATGTGGTGGTCACGTGGGTACCACCGCACAGCTCACGGGACCAAGCGCCGTCGATCTCCACAACCCGCACCTCGGAGCCATAGTTCTCACCAAAGAGAGCCATTGCACCCAGGGCTTTAGCCTCATCCAACGGCATGACACGGGTCTGAACTGAATAGTTGTTGCGGATCGCAATGTTGGATACTTCTTCGATCTCGCTGCGCGTTGCCGCACTGAGGCCTTCAGCCCACGAGAAGTCGAACCGCAGGTACCCGGCCTTGTTGAAGGAGCCTCGCTGGAGTGCGTCTGAGCCAAGAATCTGGTGCAGGGCCGCATGCACAATGTGGGTACCCGTATGCGCCTGCTCGGCGGCATGCCTGCGTTCCCGGTCCACCGCCGTGCGCACCAGAGCATCAGCACCAAACTCGCCCTCGCGAACAATAGCCTGGTGCACGCTCAAGCCCTTGACAGGCCGCTGAACGTCCAGCACCTCAACAACAAAGCCATCACCGGTTATGAGCCCCGTATCTGCTGCCTGTCCGCCTGCCTCGGCGTAGAACGGCGTCTCGGCCAGCACCAGCTCAACTGCGTCTCCGGCGGCAGCACTGGACGTGCGAACACCATCGCGCAGAATGGCGCGCAAAGGTGATTCGCCGTCCAGCTCCGTGTACCCGGTAAAGACAGTGGGGCCTTGGGCCAAGAGCTCGTTGAACACGCTCAGATCCGCGTGTCCGCTCTTCTTGCCCTTGGCATCGGCGCGAGCACGTTGACGTTGTTCCTGCATGAGGGACCTGAATCCCTGCTCGTCCACGGCCAACCCTGCCTCGGCAGCCATCTCCAGAGTGAGGTCAATCGGAAAGCCAAAGGTGTCATGCAAGGCGAAGGCGTCCTGGCCTGATAGTGGCTTTCCAGCAGACTTGGAGTCCGCTACGGCCTCTTCCAACCGGGCTGTACCAGAGGCAATAGTGCGCAGGAACGCTTTCTCCTCGGCATAAGCAATCCGGCTGATGCGGTCAAAGTCGGTGCTGACCTGCGGGTAGACGCCCATCATCGCGTCGCGTGAAGCAGGCAGCAGATCTGGCAGGCACGCCTTTTCAACGCCCAGCAAGCGCATGGAACGCACCGCACGGCGGATCAAACGACGCAACACGTATCCGCGACCCTCATTGGAGGGCGTTACGCCATCTGCAATCAGCATTAAGGCAGAGCGAACATGGTCAGCAACCACGCGAAGGCGAACATCGTCCGTATGGTGCGGATCTTCCGGTGACTCGGCGGAGGTGTACTCCTTGCCGGACAGAGCGGCTGCAGCATCGAGGACAGGGCGTACCTGATCCGTTTCGTAGAAGTTCTCTACGCCCTGAAGAATCAGAGCGAGCCGCTCCAGACCAAGGCCGGTGTCAATGTTCTTCTTCGGCAACTCACCCAGGATTTCAAAATCGCCCTTGCCGTTGCCTTCACCTCGCTGGAACTGCATGAAGACGAGATTCCAGATTTCGATGAAACGCACGTCGTCAACGGCAGGGCCGCCATCCTTGCCGTAGGCCGGGCCGCGGTCATAGTAGATTTCGGAGCAGGGGCCGGCCGGGCCGGGCTGGCCTGTGGACCAGTAGTTGTCCTCCATGCCCATCCGCTGAATACGTTCTGCAGGAAGCCCTGCTACGCGCTCCCAAATGGCGGCAGCTTC
>JABBNV010000163.1:1769-6284 GCA_019352125.1 Acidobacteriota bacterium
TGGCCTGTTCTTTGAAGTAATCACCAAAGGAGAAGTTGCCGCACATTTGAAAGAAAGTTCCGTGGCGGGCAGTTTTGCCCACCTCTTCGATGTCACCAGTGCGGATGCACTTCTGCACGCTCGTGGCACGGTCATACGGGGCAACTTCGCGGGCGGTGAGGTACGGAATGAACGGCACCATACCGGCCACGGTAAAGAGCAGGGAGGGGTCCGAGGACACCAAGGAGGCGCTGGGTACCACCGTGTGGCCCTTCTTTTCGAAGAAGTTCAGCCAGCGGCTCGCAATTTCCTGCGATTTCATGTTCTAACCTTTCACAAGCTGTGGAGGATCTAGCGGCGCTGCGTGGAGCGCTGAAACGTAATGTCCAAGGCCTGGTCTTTGGCCGTATCAACACCTAGCGCGGCGCGAAGTTCTGATTCACGTTCGTTCATACCTTCGCGGATGGCATCACCAAACTGGGCAATGCTGTCACTTAGACGGCCGACGGCCCGGTTCAACCCTTCGGGTCCCACCATGGCCGCTCCTGAGGAGATTTTGCGGGTTAAGTAGACACCGACGGCCACGCCAATGCCCAGCCAAATAAACTTTTTCATACTCTCTTCCTTCGCCTGATTGAAGATGCAGTGGTGTTGCTCAAGTACCCTTAGCGGCTGCGGTTGGCGCGGCGGCCAGTGCCACGGCCGCCGGCGAATGCGGAGCGCACACCATAAGAAAACGCCGCCACCTTGATCAGTGGAGAACCTACTGTGGCTGCCACCAGTGAGGAGAGGGCAGAGATATTGGCGGTTGCGTCAGAGACGTTATTGGAAATGCCGTCCACCTTGGCCAACTGTGCGTTCGTTGTGGACACAGTATTGGTCACCTCATCGATCAGCGGCGTGGTGCCAGCGCTGATGGTGGAGATGGTTACACGGATCTCGTCAAAAACTTTGCCCAGTTTGAGCACTGGAACGGCCAAAATTGCAACCAAAATGGCAAAAAAACCGGCTGCTATCAAACCAGCAATATCCCCACCGGACATTGTGTAACTCCTTGTGGCTAGGTGAAGTGGCTAGAAAGCCACAATTCTCTCTTGAGTACCTTACCCACAAAGAAGCCCGCGGCGGGTGCCACGGGCTTCTTTGGGTAGCACCCAAAGGTGCCTGCATCAGCTAATGCTTAGCGTGCGTAGAATTCCACCACGAGCTGCTCTTCACAGGTCACGGGGACCTCGGAGCGCTTGGGGCGACGAACCAGGCGAGCCTGCAGGCTCTCCAACTTCACATCCAAGTACGCGGGGACTGCGGGCAGCACGTCGCGGTGAGCACCGGCGGCGGCAACCTGCAACGGCACCATGGTTTCGCTGCGCTGGTGTACGTGGATCAGCTGACCCTCAGCTACGCGGAACGACGGACGGTCAACGCGGGCGCCGTCAACCATGATGTGACGGTGCACAACCAGCTGGCGGGCCTGAGCGATAGTGCGAGCAAATCCGGCACGCAAAACCAAAGCGTCCAAACGCATTTCCAACAGCTCAACCAGGTTTTCACCGGTCAGGCCCTTGGTGCGGCGGGCTTCTTCGAAGACTCGCGTCATCTGTGCTTCGCGGATACCGTACTGGGCGCGCAAACGCTGCTTTTCGCGCAAACGTACTGCGTAGTCGCTGTCCTGCTTTTTGCGGGCACGACCATGCTCACCCGGACCGTACGGACGACGTTCCAGGTATTTAGCTGCCTTGGGGGTTAGAGCAATGCCTAGGGCGCGCGAAAGGCGAGCCTGGCGGCGGGCACGTGTGTTGTTAGCCACGGTGTCCTTCCAACTGTTCAGCGGTATGAATATTCCTGGCCTCCATGGTGGAGAGCTGGGGCTACCGCGGCCCATTGCTTCAGCGTCTGGGCATAGTTGCATCACCGAAAGCGACCGCTAAAGAGCAGAAGTCTGGGGAAACGCAGCAACTATGGAGCCAGGGCTTGCCAATGCAACCTATATCTTAGCAGGAATGAGTGCTTCAGTTTCCGCCACGGATTATTCCGCGCAGGCGTTCTACACGTTCCCCCACGGCCTTTTCAGCGCCGTTGGTTCCCGGAACGTAGTAATTCTTCCCCACCAGATCATCCGGGACGTACTGTTGCGTCGCCACGCCGTGCGGTGCGTCGTGGCTGTAGATGTATCCTTTACCGTGACCTAGCGCAGCGGAGCCCGGATAGTGAGCGTCGCGCAAATGCGGGGGAACAGTGCTTCCCTTGCCCGCACGGACGTCTGCAATTGCCGAATTGATACCCATGTACGCGGCGTTGGATTTAGGCGCTGTTGCCAAATGGATCACGGCCTCAGCCAGAATGATACGGCCCTCAGGCATCCCGATGAGCTGCACGGCCTGTGCGGCTGCCACCGCGCTCTGCAAGGCAGTGGGGTCAGCCATGCCTACATCCTCTGCGGCGGAAATAATGATGCGCCGAGCAATGAATCGTGGGTCCTCCCCCGCCTCCAGCATTCTGGCCAAGTAATGGAGTGCAGCGTCAACGTCGGAGCCGCGCACGGATTTGATGAAGGCACTGATGATGTCATAGTGCTGGTCTCCCGCACGGTCATAGCGCACGGCAGCAGCATCCACCGCACGTTCAGCGTGAGTCAACAACAGTTTGGGCGGCGTGCCGTCTTCGGCGGGCGTTTCGGAGAGGGCGACGGCGGCCGCGGCTTCAAGCGTGGTGAGGCCGCGGCGCGCGTCCCCTGCAGCCAGCCGAACTAGATGATCTAGTGCCTCGGCGCTGAGCTCCACACGGCCAGCCAAGCCGCGTTGATCCGCCACTGCTCTGGTCAGCAGGCTCTCAACGTCCTGCGCGTCCAGTGGTTTTAGCGTCAGCAATAATGAGCGTGACAGCAACGGTGCTACGACGGAAAAGGACGGGTTCTCAGTCGTGGCTGCAATCAGCACCACCCAGCGGTTCTCCACACCTGGCAGTAGAGCATCCTGTTGCGCCTTGTTGAAGCGGTGAATCTCGTCCAGAAACAGCACAGTAGTGGTGCGGTGCAGATCCCGCGCCGCCAGCGCCTCATCCATCACTTTGCGCACGTCCTTCACACCGGCGGTGATGGCTGAGAGCTCTACAAATTTCCTGCCTGGCCCACGGGCAATCACGTGGGCCAACGTGGTCTTCCCGGTTCCGGGAGGCCCCCAGAGAATAACCGAGCTGGGCCCTGCTGGCCCGGCTTGGGCCCCTCCTGCTGCCAACATTCGTAACGGTGAACCCGCACCCAGGAGGTGCTGTTGCCCCACTACTTCATCGACGCTGCGGGGGCGCATCCGCACGGCCAACGGGCTGCGCGGCCGTCCTTCCAGCGCACCAGCCTGGGAGTCCGGCGCTGCGGAATCCAGCTCGTCGTCGTCCTGGGAAAAAAGATCACTCACCCCTCGAGCCTATCGCGGTGCGCATGTCCCTTTATTCGCCGCTCCCGTGGACATATCACCGTTATGTCCAAGGGAGGCTCAAAATTATGGGCATGCGCAGCGGAGGGGGCGCGGAGGGTGGAGAATCGAACGGTGGAGAAATCATTGCACCCCAGCCGGTCCACTTTTGTGCCGCCTGAGCGCCTTGAGGGATGGGTGGTGCGCTTTGGCGAAGCCCACGGAGGCCTTGAGGTAAACGCGCATGACGACGGCGTGGCGCTGACGTGTGCGGACGGAGCCAGCGCCGGGCTACTTCCCCCGTGGCCGGCAGATGGTCGGCCGGGAATCGGCGCCTCATCTCTGGAGCGTCTAGCGCACAGGTCCCAGCAGAGTAGAAGCGTGGGTGTGCTGTTGATTAGGCGGGGAGGATATGCCGTGGGCGTGGCCCAAAATGGCACGCTGCTGGCGCGCAAGTGCGGCAAGCGCAATGTTTCGGGGCGGACAGCCACGGGTGGTCTGGTGAGCACCGCCGCGGGCTACGCCGCCACAGTTTTTGCTGCATACCGGCTGGACTACGTGGTGTTAGGTGGGGACAAAACTCTGGCTCAGCAGGTAGTTGCTGAGCCAGAGTTAGCTGCCTATCTGCGGATCCCGCGGTTACCGCTGCTGGACGTCCCGGATCCCCGACTGCGCGTCCTGGAACAAGCAGCCCGGGATGTGCGGAGTGTCCGTGTCAAGGTGTGGGATCCACAGGTCTACTAAGCTATTTGTTCTCTTCCCCGGCAGCCATACTGCTATTCGAAACGCTGGCGTCCTTCTTAACATCCGGTTTGAAGTCGACGCCAGCTTCCTTGCGCTGTGCTGCGGTAATGGGTGCAGGGGCTTGCGTCAGTGGATCGTAACCACCGCCGGACTTCGGGAACGCAATCACATCGCGGATTGAATCCACGCCGGCCAGCAGGGAAACTGCACGGTCCCAGCCAATGGCAATTCCTCCGTGCGGGGGCGCACCAAACTTGAAGCCTTCCAGCAAGAAGCCGAACTTCTCTTGTGCATCCTCCGCGTTGAGCCCCATCACGTTGAATACACGTTGCTGAACGTCGCGGCGGTGGATACGGATGGACCCGCCACCGATCTCATTTCCGTT
>JABBNV010000164.1 GCA_019352125.1 Acidobacteriota bacterium
TGGGAGGCTGTCAGAATGCTTCGATAAAGAAAAGACAATCAATAAGCGGAGCCACACCCGATTGCAGCAAATTTGCCATGGATCCCAGCTGCGCCAGCGGCTGGCTGAATTGCCGTGAGTACTGAATGAATGCCTGCACGCTACCGATGGTAATGATTCCGCTGGCCACTTGAATTCCGCCCACTACGGCTACGGCAACGTAGTTGAGGTTCGAGACGAAGTTCATGGCGGGCATGATGATCCCGGAGATGAACTGCGCCTTGGAGCTGGAGCGAAACAGTTCCTCATTGGACGCGGCGAATGTACTGATGGCCTGGCGCTGCTGCCCGAAGGCCTTCACAATCTCGTGACCGGTAAATATCTCCTCAATGTGGCCGTTGAGCTTTCCCATAGTGGCCCATTGTTTCCCAAACTGCACAGCTGATCGCTTGGCAATAGTCACCGTGATATAGGCCATCAGGGGCACAGACACCAGAGCTATCAGCGCCAACTGCCAGGAGATGGAAAACATCATCACGAGCACGCCAACCACCGTGAGCACGCTGACCAACAGCTGGGTCAGCGTTTGATTGAGCGTCTGCGCAAGGTTGTCAATGTCATTGGTGACCTTGCTCAACACATCCCCGCGGGACGTCTCCTGGAAGTGGGACATCGGCAGCACATCAAGCTTGTCCTCAATATTGCGTCGCAGCCTGTACATGGCCCGCTGCACAATCCCAGCGTTGATATAGCCCTGGCTGTAGTTGAAAACAAAAGACGAAGCGTAAAGAGCCAGAACCGTCAACATCACGGCACCCAGAGCAGCCGTATCGAGTCCTTGGCCGGGCACCACGTTGACGGCGTTGAGCATGTCTGCCAGCTGACCTTGACCATGCTGACGGAGCACATCGATGGCTTGGGTCTTGGACATCCCTGGAAAGTTCTGGCCCAGCAAGTGGCCCGCCACGGCAGCGAAGATGAGATCAGTTGCATGACCAAGAATCTTCGGCGCCAGCACAGTGAGCCCCACGCCGATGGCAGCCAGGACAACCACGGCCACTAAGCGAATCCGATCCGGACGCATCAGTGACAGAATACGTTTGACGCTCGGGCCAAAGTTTTGTGCCTTCGCCGGGGCGCCGCCCATGCCGCGACCCATGCCGCCGCGCATGCTCATGCTGCGTACTCCTCATCAGATTCAGACTGTTGGGATCGGACAATCTCTTGGTACGTAGGGCAGTTTGCCATCAGTTCCCTGTGCGTGCCCTGACCCACAATGCGTCCCTCATCAAGAACCAAAATATTGTCAGCGCCAATGATCGTATTCACGCGTTGGGCCACCAGTAGCACCGTGGCATTGCGCGTCACTGGTTTGAGTGCAGCTCTCAGCCGAGCATCAGTGGTGAAATCAAGGGCGGAAAAACTGTCGTCGAACAAGTAAATGGCCGGCCGCGAAATGATGGCTCGCGCAATGCACAACCGTTGCCGCTGACCGCCGGAGAGATTCGCTCCGCCCTGATCAATGGGCGCTTCGAGCCCTAGCGGAAGTGCCCGGATATAGTCCGCTGCCTGCGCAATTTCCAGCGCCTGCCAGATGGCATCCTCCGTTGCGTCCGGCCTGCCCATTCGCATATTGCTGGCCACGGAACCGGAGAACAGGTATGCCTTTTGGGGCACCAGCCCGATGGCTGCTCGCAGCGACTCCAGTGTGAGTTGTTCCACGGCGTGCCCGCCCACGGATATCTGCCCAACTGAACGATCCAGTAACCGAGGAATCAAGTTCAGGAGCGTGGACTTGCCGCTGCCCGTGGAGCCGATGATCGCCGTCGTCGTTCCAGGATTTGCCGCAAAGGTGAGGCCGGATACCACGGGGGCTTCCGCGCCTGGGTAACTAAACGAAACGTTCTCAAACTCCAGCTCTCCGCTGAGGTCCTTGATGTCACGCGCCACAGCAGCATCCGCCACAGACGGCACCGTGGCAAGCACCTCGGTGATGCGCTCTGCGCTCACGGCAGCTCGCGGGATCATCATCAACATGAACATTGCCATCATCACGGACATGAGGATCTGCATGATGTACTGCAAAAACGCTGTCAGGGAGCCAATCTGCATGTTCCCTGCATCGATGCGTGCACCACCGAACCACAGCACCCCCACGGACGCTAGGTTGACCACCAGCATGATCGTGGGGAACATCAGTGCCATCAGCCGCCCAGCACGCAGCTGAGTCCGGGTCAGCTCACCGTTCGCTGTCGCAAAGCGATCACTCTCATAGTCGCGACGAACAAAAGCGCGGATAACGCTGATGCCCATGATCTGTTCGCGCAACACCAAGTTGATGCCATCAAGCTGTTGTTGCCCCAACCGGAACAGCGGCACCAGGCGTCGAACAATCAATGCCACGGCAACAATCAGCAGGGGAAGCAACACCACCAGCAGTAGCGAGAGCACTGCATCCTGTTGGAGAGCCATAAAAATGCCACCGACGCACATAATGGGGGCCATCACCATCATGGTGAAGCTCATCAGCGTCAGCATTTGCACCTGCTGGACGTCATTGGTAGTGCGGGTGATGAGCGAGGGCGTACCAAAATGCCCGACTTCTTGAGCTGAGAAAGTCTCGACGGCGGAAAACAGATCGCGCCGGATGGCACGGCCCACCTTCATGGCCAACTGCGCGCTGAGATAGGTCGCCACAATGGCGCAGACAACTTGCCCGGCGGTCAGGATCAGCATCCAGCTACCCAGGGTGAAGATATGCCCAATATCTGCTTTGAGGACGCCGTCATCGATGATGTCCGCATTGAGCGTTGGCAAATACAGGGTGGCAATAGTTGAGGCTAATTGCAGCAGCACAATGGCTACTAGCTGCACCTTAAACGGGGCCGCGTTGCGGGCTATGAGTCTGAAGAGCACCATCACTCCATGCGTACTGTAGGTTCGCAGTGCCCGGAGGCACTGCAGCGATTCTCACCGTGGTCAGCGCTACCCCTCAACTTACTCGCGCAGGGTACAAAATGTCAGCGGTGGTTCCCTCAGGGCGAAACCATGAGTTTGTCCGCGCGTTATTCCGTGGCGTGTTGGTCTGCACTGCGTGGGTCAGCACCGTGCTGCTCGGCTTCGGTTCGTGGCGCCATTGGCTCCCTAAAGGCAGCGCCTAGTCGCTGCACCACAGCCAACGCCTGCAGTGCTTCCTCCTCACTCCAGTCAGCCAGCAACTCGCGCATTCGCCCAGCACGCCGCTGCATAATGGCTTGCAACTGGCCAGCGCCAGCCTCTGACAGCTGAATGAGGGTGGCCCGGCCGTCTACGGGGTCCGGGCGTCGCTCAACCAGTCCCTTGGCGTCAAGCTCTGCCAGTTGGCGGCTGAGTGCGGATGGGCCAACGCCAATGGTGGCGGCAACATCCGTTGCCCTGCACTCGCCGTCCCGAGCCAGCAACCCCAAGATGCCAACATGTGCCAGCCCAGGCTCGTCGGTCGGTGTCTGGTGAACGGAGAGCGACTTGAGCGCGCGAAAGAGTCGAAAAACCTCATTCACCAGCTCTGCCAGCGTCTGATCCTCCACGGACATACCGAAACCTCCACACGGACAACAATTTGTTTGACTAAGTCAACTATACAACCGATTCAAGGTAGTTGCCTAACCCAACTATTTACGGAGCGGCTCCCGTATGCTAGGCGAATGACTGACTCACTGGAACACATTGGCCAAGTTACTCTGCGTCAGGCCGTGGTGGGGCCAATGTCCAATAACGTGTACCTACTCACGGCCAAAGCCACCGGGGCTCAGGTAGTGATTGATGCCGCTGCTGATCTCCCAGCGATCACCCGCCTCATCGCCGCCGGCGCGCAGGACGTTGAGCCACAGTTCACTGCATATGTGGCACTCGTGATCACCACTCATGCACACTACGACCATGTGGGCGCCCTGGCTGAATTGGTGGCAGAGACTCATGTTCGGACAGCAGCTGGTTCAGCCGATGCTGATTCGCTGCCCGTACCTGTTGACGTGCGGCTGGATCACGGCGGAGTGGAGAACTTTGCTGGCTTTGACCTTGAGGTGATCGCCCTGCGCGGCCACACGCCGGGGTCCATAGCCCTGCTGTTGCGCAGTGGGGATGGGCCAGCCCACCTGTTCAGTGGAGATTCACTCTTCCCCGGTGGGATAGGCAACACTGATAAAGACCCGGCCAGGTTCAAGCAGTTGTTCACGGACGTGGTGGAGCGAGTCTTCAACACGCTGCCAGACTCCACCATTGTTCACCCCGGCCACGGCCTGCCCACCACCCTTGGGGCGGAACGGCCTCAGCTGGCCAGCTGGGAAGCCCGCGGCTGGTAACTCGCGCCTACAGCTTGCGTCCGACGGCGAATAGTCGACGGAAGGGGTAGACCGTGCCATGCGTCGTGGCAGGGTAAGCCTGGGCAAGTTGCGCCGCATAGGTAGCCTCAAAGGCAGCGGTATCCTCTGGGCTCAAGGCATCCAAAATGGGACGCAATCCCGTGCCACGAACCCAGTTCAACACCGGTTGCTCCCCTGTCAGCACTTGCTGGTAGGTGGTCTCCCAAGCATCCGCCTTCGCACCGCCGTCGAGCAATAAGTTCAAATAATCCGCAGGCTCCCCCACCGTGTCGTCGTGACGCAATACCCCCGCCAGCTTCGCGGCCCACAGCGGCGATTCCGCCAACTCTCGCATCAGCGCGTGAGACGGCGAGCGGAAGTTTCCCGGCACCTGAATCGCCAGCCAAGCCCCGGATTCCAACTCTTCCAGCCAGTTTTCGATGAGTTGCTGGTGGCCAGGCACCCACTGCAGTGCGGCATTACTCACCACCACATCGGTACCGGACTCCGGTTGCCAGCTATCGATACTGCCCAAGGCAAAGCTCAGATTGGACGGTGCATCCACCATGGACCGTGCTGCCTGAATCATCTCCGCGGAAGAGTCGACGCCCACAACCTCCGCCTCCGGCCACCGCCGCGCCAGTGTGGCAGTAAGGTTACCCGGGCCGCACCCCAAGTCCACCACGCGTCGCGGAGCAGCAATATCGATCCGCGCCGTCAGATCAAAAAACGGTCGGCAGGTGGCACCGAGCAAAACGCCACCAGCGGATAGGCTGGAGTAACAATGAACCTTGCCAGCATGATTCCTCCCGCCGATACCGCCATTCTTGACGAGGATCAGATCCTCGAATCCTTCCTCAGCTGGGCTACAGACCGCGGTATTTCCCTCTACCCGGCGCAAGAAGAAGCCGCCATGGATCTGGTGAGCGGCAATAACGTTATCCTGGCGACTCCCACGGGCTCGGGGAAATCCCTGGTTGCAGTGGCAGCTCACTTTAACGCCCTGGCCCACGGACAGCGCAGTTACTACACGGCCCCCATCAAGGCCCTCGTGTCCGAGAAGTTCTTCGCGCTTTGCGAGATTTTTGGCGCACAGAACGTTGGCATGATTACCGGTGATTCTGGCGTCAACCAAGATGCGCCCATTATCTGCTGCACGGCGGAAATTCTGGCAAATATTGCGCTCCGCGAGGGGTCCGCAGGCCGCCTTGGCGCCGTCATCATGGACGAGTTTCACTACTACTCTGATCCGCAACGCGGCTGGGCGTGGCAAGTGCCCCTGTTGGAACTGCCGCAGGCACAATTCCTCTTGATGAGCGCCACTCTGGGCGATGTGAGCACCTTTGAAACTGACCTCACTGCGTTGACCGGCCGCGAGACCACCACGGTTGCCACGGCAGAACGACCCATCCCCCTGCACTACTACTACGTTCAAACACCAGTGCACGAGTCTTTGGAAGAGCTGCTCGCCACCAAGCAAGTTCCGGTCTATGTGGTCCACTTCAGTCAGGCCGAAGCCATTGAACGGGCTCAGAACCTGATGAGCATTAACATGTGCAGCCGCGAAGAGAAGGACAAGATTGCGGAGCTGGTGGGCGGCTTCCGCTTTGCAGCCGGCTTTGGAAAGACACTCAACAGATTGGTGCGGCACGGAATTGGCGTGCACCACGCGGGCATGCTCCCCAAGTATCGCCGCCTGGTCGAGCAGCTCGCCCAGGCAGGGTTGCTCAAGATCATCTGCGGCACCGACACCCTGGGCGTGGGCATCAACGTGCCCATTCGCACGGTCTTGCTCACTGCCCTCAGCAAGTACGACGGCGTACGCACTCGCGTTTTGCAGGTGCGAGAGTTTCACCAAATTGCTGGCCGTGCTGGCCGAGCAGGCTATGACACGGCTGGCACCGTAGTGGTGCAAGCCCCCGAGCACGTGGTGGAAAACACCAAAGCCATGGCAAA
>JABBNV010000165.1:0-2647 GCA_019352125.1 Acidobacteriota bacterium
TTACCGGTGGAACCTGCGCCTCATTAAGTAGCGCTAATCAGCTAGTAGCCTGCGCACCACGGCGTCAGCCAATAGCCTGCCCTGCAGTGTCAGCACCAGTGTGCCGGCGAAAGCTGCGCCAGGATCCACTAATTCTTCGGCAATTAGCCCCGCGATTGCCTGGCGGGCGCCCGTGGCAAGGGACGACGTCTGCAATCCCTCACGCAGGCGGGCAGCCAGCATGACGCGCTCCACCTCCCGGGTCCGTGCATCCAGTGTTTCGCGGCCGGCAGCTGGCGAAAGCCCGTCCTCCAACCGATGGGCATAGGCCGAGGGGTGTTTAACGTTCCACCACCGCACGCCGCCCATATGCGAGTGCGATCCTGGGCCTACACCCCACCAATCATCGCCGCGCCAATAGGCCAAATTATGCTGGCACGCGTCCACGTTTGTTCGCGCCCAATTGCTGACTTCATACCACTGCATACCAGCATCGGTCAGTAGCTCATCCGCCAGCTGATACTTGGCAGCGTGATCATCATCGTCAATACCTGGCACCTGGCCGCGTCTCATTTGGGCTGCCAGTTTTGTTCCGTCCTCCACAATCAAGGAGTAGGCCGAAATGTGGTCGGGTTCATAGCTCAGGGCTGCTTCGAGGGACTGCTTCCAGTCCGCCATGGACTCCCCTGGTGTGCCATAAATTAGATCGACACTAATCTTCAGCCCCGCCTCGCGAGCCCACTGCACGGCCTGGGGAACGCGCAACGGATCATGCGTGCGTTCTAGCACCTTGAGGACGTGGGGTACAGCGGACTGCATGCCGAAGGAGACGCGTGTGAATCCGGCGGTTGCCAGTTGCTGGAGGGACGCCTTGGTGACGGAATCCGGATTTGCCTCGGTAGTGACCTCGGCTCCGTCTTTCAGCCCCCAACGCCGGACGGCCGCATGAAGTATTGACGAAAGATCATCCGCGGAGAGCAATGTGGGGGTGCCACCGCCAAAAAATACCGTGCTCAGCGGTCTCGGTGGTATTTTCGATGCCTCCATGGCCGTAGCCGCAAAGTCCATCTCGCGCTGGGCAGTCTGTGCATAGGCGTCCTGTGAAGCCCCACCGCCCAGTTCCTTGGCCGTGTAGGTATTGAAATCACAATACCCGCACCGAACAGCGCAGAAGGGAATATGAACGTACAGTCCAAAGGCTCTGCTGGCGGCGTCCTGAGCTGCCTGCGCAGGCAGGATCCCGTCCGCCGGAGCCGGATCGCCCAAAGGTAGCGCGCTAGGCACCGTGGGACTCGCTGCCCGTCATTTTTTGGACTTGTCCTTCGACTCGTCGGAGGACAACGCAGCGATGAAGGCTTCCTGCGGTACCTCCACGCGACCTACCATCTTCATGCGCTTCTTGCCTTCTTTTTGCTTTTCCAGCAGCTTGCGCTTGCGGGTGATGTCACCGCCATAGCACTTGGCCAGCACGTCCTTGCGAATGGCCCGGATGCTCTCCCGAGCAATGATTCGGGCACCGATAGCCGCCTGGATGGGAACTTCAAATTGCTGGCGCGGGATGAGCTCACGCAATTTGCCGGTCATCATCACACTTGCTCGCCCTGCAGCATGATGTCCACCTTGACCAGATCCGCAACCTGCTCGCCGTCGGCCTTCCAATCCAACGAGCCGTAGCCGCGCGTCTTCGATTTCAGAATGTCAAAGAAATCAAACACAATCTCGGCCAACGGCAGCCGATAGCGGATTTCCACCCGCTCCTCGGACAAGTAGTCCATGCCGCCCAATATGCCGCGTCGGCTTTGGCAGAGTTCCATAATGGAGCCCACAAATTCATTGGGTGCCAAGATGGTCGCCGAAACCATGGGCTCGCGTACCTCATTGACCTTGCCTACAGGAAACTCACTGGGGTTGGTGACGGTGACAGTGTTCTTGTCCTCTAGCGTCACCTGGTACACCACGTTGGGTGCGGTGGCAATCAGGTCCAGATTGAATTCCCGCTCCAAGCGTTCGCGGATGATCTCCAGGTGCAGCAAACCGAGGAAACCAACGCGGAATCCAAAGCCAAGCGCAGCACTCGTTTCTGGTTCATAGACCAACGCAGCATCGTTGAGCTTCAGCTTGTCCAGAGCGTCGCGCAGAACCGGGTAATCGGTGCCATCCAAGGGATATAGCCCAGAAAACACCATCGGCTTGGGGTCCTGATAACCGCCCAACGACGTCGACGCCGGTTTGGCCAGGTTGGTAACAGTGTCCCCCACCTTGGACTGGCGGACGTCCTTCACTCCAGTGATCAGGTAGCCCACTTCGCCCACGCCTAAACCCTTGGACGGTGTGGGCTCGGGTGAACTGACGCCGATTTCCAATAGTTCGTGGCTGGCGCGGGTGGACATCATCTGAATGCGCTCCCGCGGGGACAAGCTGCCATCCACCACTCGAACGTACGTCACCACACCGCGGTAGGTGTCATAGACGGAGTCAAAAATCATGGCCCGAGCTGGGGCGTTGGGATCCCCCACTGGAGCTGGCAGATCGCGAACAATCTTGTCCAGGAGAGCCTCAACGCCCATCCCAGTCTTGCCGGATACCCGCAATACATCTTCCGGCTCGCCGCCAATTAGTTTTGCCAACTCAGCGGCATACTTTTCCGGCTGGGCAGCTGGCAAATCGA
>JABBNV010000165.1:2657-6271 GCA_019352125.1 Acidobacteriota bacterium
CACGGGGATGATGGACAGATCATTTTCCATCGCCAAATACAGGTTGGCGAGGGTCTGGGCCTCGATGCCCTGAGCTGCATCCACCAGCAGAATGGCGCCCTCACACGCAGCGAGGGAGCGCGAGACTTCATACGTGAAGTCAACGTGGCCGGGCGTGTCTATCATGTTCAAGCAGTAAGCGGTGCCGTCAACTTCCCACGGTAAGCGAACAGCCTGCGACTTGATGGTGATGCCGCGTTCCCGTTCAATGTCCATGCGGTCCAGATACTGAGCCTTCATATCTCGCTGCTGGACAACACCGGTTGCCTGCAACATTCGGTCAGCCAAAGTGGATTTCCCGTGATCGATATGGGCGATGATGCAGAAGTTTCTGATGATCGCCGGATCGGTTGCGGCGGGCACCGGCGAGGTGCGGGCCATGGGAGACACAGGCGGGTCCTTACTATAGAGCGGAGTCTGCGGCGACTTTCAAGCTGGTCAACGCAGCGCTGGGCACAACACCAGCAAAGTCCATTGTCCCATGGAGAAGCCACGCCGCTACACAGGGGCAATGGCGCAGCGCCTCTGGATACGGTTGGGTCATGGCCTCATTGTAAGAATTCCTCGTGAGCACCGTCCGCTCCGCTGTCCGTGGCTTGCGGGGTACCGCGCCGCGTACTGCTCCCACCCAGCACCACGCTGCGCGACCCGTTAGCCAAGGAACAGTCCCTCAACAGGCGTATCCTGGCGATTTCACGGGCGCGGGCGTGATTGGTTATGCACCCATTCCGGATGGGCGCGCAGATCCGGGCGAGATTGTGTGGATGTGGGTGACGTTTGAGGAAAACTATAGCCAGGGTAAGGGCCGCCCCGTGCTAGTTATTGGACGAGCCGAGCAGTGGTTGCTGGGACTTCTGCTGACGTCCATGGATCATCTCTGTGACCGCCGCAGAGATAATGACTATTTGGGCCTTGGTTCCGGCTCCTGGGACAAGCCGGGCCGCCCCAGCGAGGCGGAGCTGGACCGGGTGATTCGTGTAGACCCGAACGCCATCCGTCGAGAAGGCGCTGTGCCGGATAGTCTCCGATTCTCGAAGGTGGTAGCAGCCCTGCAGACACGTCATGGGTGGCGTGCGGAATGAAGCCGCGCTAATTCTGCTAGTATTGGACGCTGTGTGTGTCCGTGCAGGTCGGCGGGCACAACTGCTTGGCCGGACGTTCACCTAAATCGAGCATCCCCACGCCGCTGTCTATGGCCAGGCTACGCCCTCTACGACCGAAGTCCGCATCACAATAGAAGGTTTATACGTGGCTAATATCAAGTCCCAGAAGAAGCGCATTCTCACTAACGAGAAGGCGCGTCAGCGTAATAACGCTGTGAAGTCCGAGCTGAAGACGGTCATCCGCACCGTCAACACTGCGGTTGCTGCTGCCGATAAGGAAGCTGCAACTACTGCTCTGCTCACTGCAAGCAAGAAGCTGGACAAGGCTGTCAGCAAGGGCGTCATTCACGCCAACAACGCTGCCAACCGCAAGTCAGCCATCTCCAAGAAGGTCAACGCCCTCTAAGCGAGCTGTTTTAGTTTTACCTGTGGCCAGCACCTCGGTGCTGGCCACAGGTGTTTAATGCCTGTGGCTCGTTTGCCTCAGCGGTTGGGCACTTGGTGCGCCCCTACCATGCGCTGCCACTGCGACCTTAGCGCGTGCGACTGCGGGCAGCGCGCGCGATGACGGTGACTGCGTGCTCCACAGCGTAGACAGGATCCTTCGCAGCGCCTTTTACCTCAGCGTCTGCCTGGGCCAGGACGGTAATGGCTCGAGCCAGGCCGGCAGCGCTCCAGCCCGCCATGTCCCGCCGTGCCTGATCTATTTGCCATGCTTGCATGCCCAGATCCTTCGCGATAGCGGTTGAACTGCCATGGGCGGAGAACACGCGCGCCAGCGTGCGTACTTTCATAGCAAGCGTGGCTACCAACGGCACCGGGTCTACCCCCGTGGCTAAGGCATAGCGTAGAGCGGATAGGGCCGCAGAGGTGTTGCCGGAGACCGCCGCGTCCGCCACGCGAAAAGCCGTTGCCTCGACTCGCCCCGCGTAGTACTTATCTACGATCTCGACGGAAATTGGGCCCACAGTGTCAGCGATGAGTTGGCTGCAAGCGGCGGAGAGGTCAGCCAGGCTGGAACCAACGGCTGCAATCAGTGAACGAAGGGCAGCTGGTTCAATGCGGCGTTCTGCGCGACGGAATTCAGCAGCAGCAAAGTCCGCCTTGTCCGAATCCCGCTTCAGCGGATGGCACTCTACTAACGGCGCACCGGAAGCTTTGATGGCATCCAGCAGTTTCTTGCCGCGCACTCCCCCGCCGTGTAATAAGACCACGGCCACATCCGGGTCTGGCGCCGACACATACTCCAGAGCATCCACCAGAAAGGCATCGTTCATGGTGGCTAATGAGCCCACTTCAATGAGCTTCGGCTCACCAAACAGTGACGGGCTCACAGCATTCTGAAGTTCCCCGGCCGAGTATGTGGACGCATCCAAAAGCGTACGTTCAAGGTCCGGACGGATACTCCGCAATCGGGCGCGGTAGTGCTGCACAGCGCGCGCCGCTAGAAACTCTTCCGGCCCCTGAATCAGGACCACGGGAGCTGGTGGGATGTTATGCCAGCTCACCACGTTTGGCTTAGCGGTTGCGCGGGTGGAAGTCACTAGAACAGCTTTTCATGACCGGGGCACATTCCCAAGTACGCGGCGGGGTACACACTCGGTGGCATTACACCCATCAGAAAGTCCCTACAGCGCGTAGAGACCACGCGGCCACTCCGGCGGCTAGGCCCAAGCAGACGAGTGCACCAGGGAATTTCAACGCGGGGGCCAGCGGTGCTGGGGTACTAGTGAGTAGATTTCTTCGAGCAGCACCCAATTCGGCTCGGTGCAGCCCTGCCCAGAGCGCCAGGGCGCACAGCGCTGAGAATCCGGACATCAAAAACATGCCGCCGATGCCGTCCGGCCACGGGATGGCGGAGCCGGGAAGCCCCGCAAACCAGCGAGCCACCAGCGCCACCCATTGAGCGCCCACGCCAGCTACGTCTGCGAGGAGCCTAGCCAACACTGGGGACACTAGCGCCATTGGAATAATCAAGGTTCCTATGACCGTCACCAGTGCCACCACGGGTGTGGCCGCCACATTGGCAGGCACTGCGTAAACCGCGAGCTGCGGGGAAAGTAACACTATTACCGGAGCACACACCAGCTGGGCGGCTAAGGGAATTGCCAGCAGTGTGGCCAGCCACCCCGGCAGAAACTTACTCAGCCAGCGTGAAAATGGCTGCCCCACAACAATGAGGCCAACCGTGGCCAAGGTAGAAAGGATGAAAGCAAAGCTGACGGCCAAGGCCGGAGTCAGCAGAATCAGGACCATGACCGTGGCGGATAACATTGCACCCAGACGTCTTGGCCTGCCACCGAGAGCGGCCATGACGCCGATGCCACCCATCACTGCGGCCCGCATGACCGATGCATCCGCACCAACCAGCAACACAAACAACACCAGCGCACCGATGGCGATTCCGCTCACCATCCATCGCGGCGCCCGCAGTGAACGGGCCAGCAAGATCACGGCCGTGAGGATGATGGT
>JABBNV010000166.1 GCA_019352125.1 Acidobacteriota bacterium
GGCCATTGTGCACTCAAGGTTTTCCGCAGTGGTGACGCACCCGTTGTTCGCGGCAGCAAACTTTGCTGGCAGCCTGGTGCTCTTTTACTACTCCCCGGCCTTTGGGTACGCCATGCGGGATCATGTGGGCCATGAGTTGATGGTGCTGCACTTCACCATTACCGGCTATCTCTTCATCCTGACCATGATTGGCGTGGATCCCATTCCGCGCCGAGCACCATACCCCATGCGGTTGCTGTTGCTATTGGCCACCATGGCATTCCATGCCTTCTTTGGTGTGTCCATCATGAGCTCCACCACTTTGTTGGATGCCAGTTACTTTGGCAATATGGGCCGCACGTGGGGGGACTCCGCCATTGTGGATCAGCAAACGGGTGGCGCCGTGGCCTGGGGCATCGGAGAGGTGCCCACGGTTTTGATTGCCTTGGGCGTAGCACTCATGTGGTCCAGATCCGATGACCGGGAGTCCAAGCGGAAGGATCGCGCCGCTGAACGGAATAACGATGCGGACCTGAACGCTTACAACGATATGTTTGCGCAGTTGGCGCAGCGGGAAGAGCCACGTCGTGGCGGCCCCAGTAAGGAGAGTAAATGAGCACGCAGCAGGCACCGCAGCGAATCCGGGCCTCGGAACTGGCTGGCCGCGGCTGGCTCAATACCGGCGGCGCAGAGCTAAACCTGCAGGCCCTGCGCGGGAAGATTGTCCTGCTGGATTTCTGGACTTTTTGCTGCATTAATTGCCTGCACGTGCTGGATGAATTGCGCCCGCTGGAGGAGAAGTACAGCGATGTGCTGGTCACCGTGGGTGTGCATTCGCCCAAGTTTGAGCATGAAGCTGATCCGGTGGCCCTGGCCTCGGCCGTGGAGCGCTACGAGATCCACCACCCCGTGCTGGATGACCCTGAACTTTTGACCTGGCAGGCGTACGCCGCTCGTGCGTGGCCGACTCTGGTGGTACTGGACCCGGAGGGTTACGTTGTGGCCCACCTTTCCGGTGAGGGGCACGCCGCTGGCCTCGAGTCCTTGATCCCTGAGCTCATTGCAACTCATGAAGCCAAGGGTGCCCTGCACCGTGGCGATGGCCCCTACGTTGCTCCGGAGCCCAGCAGCGAGGACCTGCGATTCCCGGGCAAGGTGCTGCCCCTGAATAACGGCAACTTCCTGGTCTCGGATACGGGCCACCACCGCCTGGTGGAGCTGGGAAATGATCTGCTCACCGTGGTGCGGACCATTGGCTCCGGTGCCAAGGGCAGGGCGGACGGCAACGCGGAAGACGCAGCCTTCAACGAGCCCCAAGGCCTAAGCCTGCTTCCTGAGGACGTTGCCGCGCAGGTGGGCTATGACGTGGTGGTGGCTGATTCGGTGAACCACCGCCTCCGTGGCGTATCGCTGGCGGACGGCGCGGTAACAACCGTGGCTGGTAGCGGGGTGCAGCGGCTGCTTGAGGCAGGCCCAGCACGCGTGGACGACGACGGCGCTGGCACGTCCGGGGGCGTCCTGGGCACTGTCCCCACTGACGTTGCCCTCTCCTCCCCGTGGGATCTGACCTGGTCAACCACGCTGAACAAGCTGGTCGTAGCCATGGCCGGCGTGCACCAGCTCTTTGGTTTTGACCCCTTGACCGGCACTGTAGACATCGTGGCAGGCAACGGGTTGGAAGGCCTGTTGGACGGCCCCGCTGCACAGGCGTGGTTTGCGCAGTCCTCCGGGTTGGCCCAGGATGCCCAGGGAAATATCTGGGTAGCAGATTCTGAGACCTCGGCCCTGCGGGTGCTCCGCGTCCAGGAGGACGGCAACGTCACCGTGGAGACGGCCATTGGCGCCGGGCTGTTTGATTTCGGTTTCCAGGACGGCCCTGGCGAGCAGGCTCGCCTTCAGCACCCGCTAGGCGTTGCGGTACTCCCCGATGGCTCCATTGCTGTGGCTGACACGTACAACGGGGCGGTACGCCGCTACGACCCGGCCACGGGTCATGTCAGCACCCTGGCTCGGGATCTGGCCGAGCCTTCAGACGTTTTGCTGGATGAGTCAGGTCCTGTGCCGCTGCTGTTAGTGGTTGAAGCGAACCGTCACCAGGTGATTCGCCTGCCACTGCCCAAGGAGGCACTGCAGGTTGCTGAAGGTGCTGTGCAGAGCCACCGCCCAGCCACGGAAATTGCCCCGGGGGCATTGGCACTGAACGTACGTTTCAGCGCGCCCACAGGTCAGAAGCTGGACAATCGGTGGGGTGACCCCACACAGCTGAAGATTTCAGCCACTCCGCCGGAACTGATCAGCGCTGGCGGTGGTACCTCCATAGGGCTCAACCGGACTGTTGAGCTTAACCCCGCAGTGACGCAGGGTGTGCTGCACATTTCCGCTCGTGCCGCAGCCTGTGATGGCCCAGAGACGGAAAACGGTGAAATCCCGGACCACGCGGCGTGCCACCTGTACCAGCAGGATTGGGGCATTCCCCTGCGATTGGTGGACGGCGCGGACACCAGCCTCACGCTGGACCTGCGCGGGATGGACTAACTGTTTGGCTCAGCCGTTAGTACTGCACCTGAGGCGTGACGGTTACCGAGGTATCTGACACTTTAAGGGTGGCGGAGAAGGCAAAGTCATGGGTTGTCTTCACGTTTTCAATGGCACCGTTGTCCAGACGCTGTTGCGTATAGGCGACTTCCGCCTTGACGCTCAGGGGAGCCATCACCCAGCCGCCGTTGTAGGCGGAAATGCTCACCTTGGGATACTCCACGATGGTCCATTTCACGGCGCTGGTAATGCGGTTGTCCGTACTGGTGCCCAGGGGGCATCCGGTGGGCTGAAGCACGGCGGACTTGGCGCAATTGTCCAGGAACTCGTGGATCTTGTCGCTCACTGCGGCTTGTAACGCACCGGTGGGTGCCGTGGCAAGTGTGACGGCGGCTGGCTTGGTCCCCGGACCGGTCACCGCAGCGTCAGAGGGCGGCGCGGAAAAGTACGGGCTCGAATATCCCGCGGTGTAGACACCGGGGAACAGTAAAGCAAACTTGTTCTTGCCGCCGGGCATGGCCACCGGAACTCCGTTGAGCTGGGCACGGTGGGCGTTGACGATGGAAACGTCCAGGGTGGGCAGCGTGGTGGGGATGAACCGCCACGTGTTGAAATACATCCATTGTTGGCCAGCCGGCTCCAGTGTGAAATCGGTGTGGTCTGCGTGGCCAGCCAGGGTGTAGTCAACGCCAATCTTGACCTGACCTGCGGGAAGGGACTGCGGTTTTCCAATGTGGACGTCCTTGAGGTCCTTGGTGGCCGCCGTCAGTCCCGGCCCATCCAGTACTGCCGGGCTCGCATTGGAGAGCTGGGCGTGGAGCAACCCCAGGGCCTTGGCACCGTCGCCCTTTTCCAGTGCTGCGAAGTAGTCCCGAACGGGTTGTTGGGGGCTGAAATAATTGGCGTTGACCATGCCAATGGTGATCACGGCGGCGGCAATCGCCAACAGCAAGGCAAGCAGCCATGCTGCGGCTATGCGCACTAGCCGTGACCCATAATTCATGCCCCCCACGATACCGTGATTGCTCGGCTGACTTACCTTCGCCGACGCGTTGTGGTGCCGAATATGTCACGCATCAGGTTACGGCCCAGTTGTGATCCCATGGACCGAACCATGCTTTTCAGGCCACCGCCAATCACGCCGCCCAGAGCGCCAGCGATTTCCGCGCCCACGTTGGGACCCTGACGTTCCGGAGCGGAGTTCACAAGGAGGGGTGCAGGCGGCAGGGGTGGGGGCACCGTACCCACCGACGGGCCCGTGCTGGGCGCTGCCGCAGCATTGCTGAGCTTTTCAAAGGCGGATACCGGATCCTGCTCCGTGCCGTACTTGCCAAGAAGCGTGGAGGCGCCAACGGTAGCCTTCACCACGTCTTCGGTGCTGGGCCCCATGATGGACTCGGGTGCTCGCGTCCGGGTCAGTGCCACGGGGGTGGGGGCACCGTTTTCATTCATGACGGTCACTACAGCCTCACCAATACCGGCGCTGGTGAGTACCTTTTCAAGGTCGTAATCGCTCACGGGGAACGTGGACACCGTTGCCTTCAGTGCCTTGGCGTCATCCGGGGTGAAGGCGCGCAGCGCGTGCTGAACCCGGTTGGCCAGCTGGGCCAATACTTCGCCCGGAACATCCTTGGGCGTCTGCGTCACAAAGAAGATGCCAACTCCCTTGGAGCGAATCAGCCGCACGGTTTGTGTGATGGCATTCAGGAATGCCTTGGAGGCGCCGTTGAACAGCAAGTGGGCCTCATCCAGGAAGAAGATCAGCTTGGGCTTCTCCAGATCTCCAACCTCGGGGAGGTCACGGAACAGATCTGCCAGCATCCACATCAGGAAGGTGGAGAAGAGCAGCGGCTTGTCCTGCACGCTGGGCAGCTCCAAACAGGTAATGACGCCGCGGCCGTCCGGTGCGGTACGCAACAACTCGCCCGTATCAAACTCCGGCACACCAAAGAACTTATTCATCCCCTGAGCGTCCAGACCTATCAGCTCGCGCAAAATGACGCCAGCGGTGGCCTTGGAAAGCCCGCCCAACTCCTCCAGCTGTGCCTTGCCCTCATCGCTGGTGAGGTGACTGATCACGGCGCGCAGATCCTTGAGGTCAATCAGTTCAAGGTTGTTCTGGTCAGCAAAGTGGAAGATCAACTGCAGTGAGGATTCCTGCGTCTCATTCAGGTCCATCACACGGGAGAGCAGAATGGGGCCGAAAGACGTAATGGAGGCACGGACCGGAACGCCGTTGCCGTCCCCACCCAGGGCTAGGAATTCGGTGGGGAAGGACTTTGCTGCCCAGTCCTGCCCGATGCTCTGCGTGCGAGTGGTGAGCTTGTCGCTGGCGGCGCCAGCCGTTGCCAGCCCAGAGAGATCCCCCTTGATATCCGCCATGAACACCGGTACGCCTGCGGTGGAAAGCTGCTCCGCCATCATGTGCAGGGTGACGGTTTTACCCGTACCCGTGGCTCCTGCCACCAGACCGTGGCGGTTCATCATGCTCAGCGGCAGGGATACCTGCGCTTCTTTGTGTACCTCGTCGTCAACCTTTGCGGCGCCCAACGCAATGGTGGGACCGGCAAAGGTGTACCCGGCGGCAATGGTGCTTAGCTTCTCTGCTGTGCTCTTTGTGACCATGGGCAAGACATTAGCGCACAGCGCCGGACGGTGGGGCGTAACGTGCAGTTAGGTATTGAGCAGCAGGGCCAGCAGCAGCATCGTGGGCACCGCCAGAATGGTCGTCAGGAGCACAGTATCCTTCGCTACTACCTCACCCACTCGGTAGCGGGAGGCGGCCACAAACACGTTTTGGGCGGTAGGCAAGGCCGCAGTGACGACGGCGGCAAAGAGTGCGTGTCCGCCCATCCCCAGGGCGAAGCGGGCAATCAAAAACGCCACCCCTGGATGCACAATGAGCTTGAAACCGGTGGCGAGCAGCGTGTCCAGCCGCCGCCCGTCGACGTGCCCTAAGGGCCGTGAGCCAATCAAGGACATGCCAAAGGCCAACAACATGGCCGGTATCGCCGCACCGCCAATGAGCGTGATCGGCTCAGAAATCAGCAGGGGTAACTTCCAGCCGGTCCCGGCCAGGATCAGGCCCACGGCCGTGCCCAGAATCATGGGGTTACGTAGGATTTGCAAGGGAAACCCCAGCACGCTGATGGGGTGTTTGTTGGTGAGCGTGTCGAGCACCAGCAGATACATAGGCGTGAAGAAGGCGAGTTGGAAAATCAGCAACGGCGCAACGTAGGAAGCATCGCCCAGGACGAACACGGCAATGGGAATGCCCAAATTCGCGGAGTTGGCCAAAGACGCGCTCATCGCGGACATTACCGATTCGTCTAAGGATCTGCGCATCCAAAACCGAACCAGCAGAAAAAACAGCAGCCCAGTGATGATGGCGCCGCTGGCAGTGACTACCAAGGGCAGGGCAAAGACGGAATGCAGGTCCGCCTTGCTCAGGGTCTGCAGCAACAGGGCCGGGCTGGCCACAAAAAAGGCGAGCCGACTCAGCACCATGGGGCCATGGGGACCCAGCGCATTGAATCGAGCCACCAGCATGCCCGCCCCAATGACAAGCCAGACAATGCAGAATCCGCTCAGTACCCCTGTCATGGCCGCCCGAGGTGACTAACTAGCGCAAGACGGACAGTGGCGGGCGCAGCAGGCCTTCTGTGACGGCTTCGGCCGGGTCATTGCCCAGCTTCACAATCTGGTTGTCAGCATCCACGTGCACCACGGTTGGCACATAGGAGCGAG
>JABBNV010000003.1:0-9316 GCA_019352125.1 Acidobacteriota bacterium
CTTCGGCCGGGTCATTGCCCAGCCTCACAATCTGGTTGTCAGCATCCACGTGCACCACGGTTGGCACATAGGAGCGAGCCTCGGCGTCGCTCATGGCTGCGTAGGTAATCAGAATTACCAAGTCACCCTCGTGCACCAAATGCGCCGCCGGGCCATTGATGCCCAGTACTCCGGAACCACGCTCACCGGCAATGGTGTACGTTTCCAGCCGTGCACCGTTGGTGACGTCCACAATGGAGACCAGCTCGCCGGGAAGAATGTCCGCAGCATCCAGTAGATCCATGTCCACAGTGACAGAACCGACGTAATGCAGGTCCGCGTGGGTAACCGTGGCGCGGTGGATTTTGGACTTAAACATGGTTCTGTTCATAACGCAGCCAGTCTATCGCGGGCGAGCCGCGGGTGTGAGGCGTCGGCCCATGATCGCCTTGGTCAGGGCGCTCACCACTTCCGTGTTGGCCAGCGGGTTGGCAATCAGGGTGAAATCCACCCTGCCCACCGGGGGAAGCTTAAAGCGATCAGTGATGACCTTGAGATCTTCGGGCACCAGGGTGGATGGCATGACGGCCACACCCAGCCCAGCTCGAACAGCAGCCAGGACGCCGCTAATTTGCCGGGTACTGCACGTAATCCGCCAGGTGCGGCCGGCGGCGGACAGGGCATCGATGGCCAACGTCCGGCTGAGGCTGGGCGCCGGGTAACAGATCAGCGGTACCGCCTCATCTGAATCCAGCGTGGTCTGCTCCAGGCCTACCCAGGAAAATGAATCCTCGGTGACCACGTCCCCTTCCTTGGTTCCTTCCACCCATTTAACAAACACCAGATCCAGCTTTCCGCTCTTCAACGCTCGGTAAAGCTGATCGCTTTGACCCACCGTGAGTTCCAGGTTGATCTGCGGGTAGAGCTGACGGAACTCACGCAGAATTCTGGGTAGACCGGTAATGGCCAGGTCATCCGCAGTTCCAAAACGTAGGCGGCCACGCATCGCAGCGCCGGAAAAGTACCGCTGTGCGGCTGCATGAGCGGCCAAAATGGTGCGGGCGAAGCCGGCCATGGCGTCCCCGTTGTCCGTGAGCCGCACTTCGTGCGTGTCTCGGTGCACCAGATGCCGGCCCGCCGAGGTCTCAAGTTTGCGAACGTGTTGGCTCACCGTGGGCTGGCTGAGGCCCAGTCTCTGGGCAGCTCCGGTAAAACTTTGTGTTTCCGCAACCGCCAGAAAGCTGCGCAATTGCTCCGGTTCAAACATGAGCACTCCTTCTCGGCTGAACCCATGCGGGACTGTGGTGCCGCATGATGACGTGTGTTCGCCAGGCACGGCATTACGTTTTGTAATGCCAGTTATAGCCACCATACTCTTCTGAAATGACCTTGGCGCCTCTAGGCTTAACGGCATCCCCTCCGCTTCAAACTCAGGATGACTCTTGGCTTCCCCCGCCGTATCTTCCCCTGCCTCTACAACAACCGCCCCTCCGATGACCGCCCCACTGGCTCTGGTTTCCGAACGCCTGCCCTGGCGCCACACCTTCATTTCCCTCAAAGTTCGCAATTTCCGGCTCTTTGCTACTGCGCACTTTCTGGCGGTGGTGGCGGTCTGGATGCAGCGGATTGCTCAGGACTGGCTGGTACTGCAGGTCTCCGGCAGCGTGACCGCCGTGGGAATCACCGTGGCTCTCCAATTCATGCCCTCACTGGTGCTGGGGCCTTGGGGTGGCGTGCTGGCGGATAGATCCTCCAAGCGGGCCATTCTGATCGCCACGCAGTCCGCTGCTGGTCTGTTGGCCGTGGTGCTGGCCGTACTTTCGCTGGGTGGTCACATTGCCGTCTGGCACATCTATGCGGTGGCCCTGGCTCTGGGCCTGGTGACCGTAGTGGATCAGCCTGCCCGGCAGGTCTTTGTCAACGAGATGGTTGGCCCGCTCTACCTGCGTAATGCCCTGAGCGTCATCTCTACGTTGTTCCAGCTGGGAGGCTTGGCTGGCCCGGCACTGGGCGGGGCCTTACTCACGCTGGTAGGGGCGGGATGGTCCTTTGCCGCCAACGCTGTGGCCTGTTGTTTTACTGTCACTATGTTGTGCTTGATGCGCACCAGTGAACTCACTACCACCGTGCCCGCGCCGCGAACCAAGGGAATGGTTCGCCAAGGCTTCCGCTACGCCATGGCGAAACCGACCATAGTGTGGTCCTGGTCCATCGGCATTTTCGTGGCCGTCTTTGCACTCAGCCTTCCCGTATTGCTCGCGGCCTTCGCCAACAATGTGTTCCACACGGGAGCTGGCGGCTACGGGCTGTTGAACACCCTGGTGGCAGTGGGTGCGTTGGCGGGCGCTGTGGCGTCCACGCGGCGCCGTAGTTTGCGGTTGCGCGGCGTGGTTCTCAATGCGGGTGCCTATGGTCTGGTGCTGGCGGCTAGCGCCTTTGCCCCCAGCCCCGCCATTTTTGGCGCCGCTATGGTGGTGGCTGGGTACTTCACGCTGAGCTTTTTGACCAGTAGTAACCAGCTGGTTCAGCTATCCACCAACACCGCAGTGCGGGGACGCGTCATGAGCGTCAACTTCATGGTGGTGGTGGGTGCCCAGGCGCTGGGCGGGCCACTGGCCGGCTGGCTGGCCCAGGAATTCGGGCCGCAGCGTGCCATCTTTATCTGTGGAATTGTGCCAGCAATGGCAGCGGCAGTAATCGGCCTGCTCCTGGCTCGGCGCGTGGCCCCCACCGCACTGCGGAGAGGCCCACGCGTCCGTCACCAGGCGAGGTTCTAGCTGGTTTTTGCCAAGTGCGGGTAATCCGCGCTGCGCTGCTGGAATTCCAGAATTGCAGGGTTCACTATGACGCCGTCGCGAATTTCAATGGCGCGGGCAATAGTTTCATTCTGGTCCCAGGCATCGGGACCGCTCAGCACCGTTTCCACAAAGGGCAACAATGCCTCACTGATTTCCCAACTCGCGGAATTCCACAGGTAAGACGGGGTATGGTCCACGCCGTAATACATCACGTGGTTGCCCACCTCAAACGTGGGTTCCTTGAAGGTAGTGGGGCGGGCCCAACTGAAACCCATCCCCTCATCGCAGGAGACGTCCACAATCTGGCTGCCCGGCTGAAAATCAGACAGGTCTGCATCACGTAGATATACCAGTGGATTGTTCGGGTCCTGCAACGTGCAATTGACCACAATGTCGTGTTCGGCCAAATAGGGTGCCAGCGGAACGCGCCCCCGCTCCGTGATGACGGTGGAGAGGTACGGGGCAACGTCGTCGTGATCAAACTGAACAATATGCACCGAATGAATGGGTGAACCCACGGCGGCAACGCCGCGGTTGGTCAACACCTTCACATCATGCACGCCGTGGGCGTTCAGTGCGGTCACGGCTCCGCGGGCGGTGGCTCCAAAGCCAATCACGATGGCGGAGAGCCGGCGGCCGTAGTCACCCGTGGAACCGGCCAACTGCAGCGAATGCAGCACGGAGCAGTAGCCAGCAAGCTCATTGTTCTTGTGGAACACGTGCAGCCCGAAACCGCCGTCGCTGGCCCAGTGGTTCATGGCCTCAAAGGCAATCAGGGTGAGCTTCTTGTCGATGGCCAACTGCGTGATGGCCCGGTCCTGGACGCAGTGCGGCCAGCCCCAGAGCGTCTGACCGTGGCGCAATTGCTCCAGGTCACTGACCTGCGGCTTCGGCAGCAACACCACATCCGCTGCGGCAATAACCTCGGCGCGGGGGAGTAGCTGTGACACCAACGGGGCCAAGGTTGCGTCGTCGATCCCGAACGGGTGGCCGTAGCCTTGCTCCAAGATCATGCTGGAGCGAAATTCCGCGTCGATGCGGTCTAGATGAAGCGGATGTATGGGCAAGCGTCGCTCGTCTGGTTTGGCCGACGTGGCCACGACGCCCAGAGTCCTTCTGCTGGAGGTCACTTCTTCTTTGTCGCTGCCAATTTCTCCATCGAGCTGGCGTTAGCTTCAGCCGCTTTCTTGTCCGCGCGTTTTTCCTTGATGGATTTCGCGGCAACTTTATTTGCGTGGTGCGGGGACTTGTCAGGCATGGTGACTCCCTAAGTGGAACCGAGTGGCTCCTTGGTGCTGACCTTACACCTAATACATCGGGGGAGAGTGGGCCGGGTAGAAATACACCAGAGCAGGAAAATCCGTGACGGAATGAGAGCGGGCGACGGGAATCGGACCCGCGTATCAAGCTTGGGAAGCTAGCGCTCTACCATTGAGCTACGCCCGCATTGGAGTGCCGATAGCGCCCTATGGGGAACGCTAAGGAAAACATCCAGCAGTAAGTCTAGCCGATCTCCGGGACTCAACTGGACCACCGTTTGTTGGTGTCCGCATCATCTCCGGACGGCGTTGCGGCGTCGGCCAGCGGGCGCCGGTGGTGGCTAGTTAGGATTGGCCCATGAAACCACTGCACTTTTTTGGCCTGGACATTGACCGTTTGGCTGGCGGACGCCACGGCCACTACGTTATTGACCACCCCATGCTGGAGCACCCGCGCACCAGGCGGGCCTTCCGCGCAGTGCAGTGGATTTTGGCCGCGGAAGTCGTGGTGGGGCTTGCCGCCGTCGTGACTGCGCTGGTGCTGTCCGAACAGGGCGAGAACGTGAACTTTGCCGTGTGGTTCCGCGGCGTGGTGGTGCTGATGATGACGTTGACGCTGTTCTTTTTCGCATGGCGCGCCCAGGGTGGTTACTACTGGGGGTACCAGCGGCTGCGGCTCTTTAGCCAAATCTTCCCGGTGATTACCTTAGTGGTGGCCACCATCCCCGGGCTGTACCCGTACTGGATGGTGATTGAGCAGATTGTGTTTGCTGTGCTCATGATCGGTGTTGCGGACTTCCTCACTAGTGATCACATGCGGGACGCGTTTCCCAGCCCTAAGCGCAAGGCGGAACTGGCGGCGCGTGGCCAGACGCCGCCGTCGTCAACTCCGTAGCGAGATTCCCGTTTAGAGGGATTCCTCTGCTGCCACGGCGGGCTGCCGCATGAAGAATCGTGCTGCTGGTTCAACGTAGCGGGCGGCGATGGGGCCAAACACCGCCATGAGCAGCACATAGGTGGTGGCCAGGGCAGCAAGTTCCTTGGGCACGGCATTGGCCGCCACTGCTAGGCCGGCAATAACAATCGAGAACTCACCACGCGCAATGAGGGCCGCCCCCGCGCGTGCCCGGCCCAACTTGCCGATGCCCTGCCGGCGGGCCGCCCACCATCCTGTGCCCAGTTTGGTCAGGGCGGTGACAATACCCAGTACGATGGCGATCCCCAGTACCGGGGGGATCGAGGCGGGGTCAGTATTGAGTCCAAAGACCACGAAAAACATTGCCGCGAAAAGATCGCGGAGCGGTTCCAGTACGCGGGTGGCGTTGTGGGCCGTGGCACCGGATATGGCAATGCCCAACAGGAACGCGCCCACGGCCGCGGAAACCTGCATGGCGGAGGCAACTCCCGCCACCAACAGGGCGGCACCCAACAATTTCAACAGGAACGTCTCCCGATCCGGACTGTCTATCACTGCGGACACCAGGTGACCAAAGCGCAGCGCCACCAACAGCACCACGGTGATGACCACCAGGGCAATCGCCACCGCGGTGAGCCCGCCCATGAACGAGACGCCAGCCAGAACAGTGGTGAGAATGGGCAGATACGCCGCCATGGCGAGGTCCTCGATCACCAGGATGGCCAGAATGGTGGGTGTTTCCCTGTTACCCAAGCGCCCCAGGTCACCGAGCACTTTGGCAATAATCCCCGAGGAGGAAATGTAGGTAATGCCTGCCATGACCAGTGCGCCTACCACTCCCCAGCCCATCAGCAGGGCCACGGCGGCGCCGGGCAGCATGTTCAACACCAGATCCACCACCCCGGCCAGCCACGATTGCCGCAGCCCTGTCACCAGTTCTTTGGCGGTGTATTCGAGGCCCAGCATCAGCAGCAGCAACACCACGCCAATTTCGGAGGCGATGTGGCCAAAGTGAGTAATGTTTGCCAGCGAGATGAGTCCGCCGTGGCCAAAGGCCAAGCCGCCCAGGAGATACAGCGGAACGGGGGACATACCGATGATGCCAGCCAAACGGCCTAAAACACCCAGCCCAAAAAAGACAATGCCCAGCTGGATAAAGGTCAGGGTGGTTTCATCCATCGGCGTCGCCAGAGACTACGTGGCAGCGAGAATGGTGGCGGCAGCCGCCAAACCGGATTCCGTGCCAACAATCACCAGGACGTCCCCCGCGTGCAGCTCGTCCGTTGGCCGCGGCGATGCCAGCACAATGTTGTCACGCAAAATGGCGACGACGGACGTGCTGGTTTGGGTGCGCATGGCAGTATCGCCGAGCGTCTTGCCGTCAAACGGGGTACCCGGCTGGATGGGAAACTGTTGGGTGCTCACGCCGGGCAAATCACGCTGTTCGGCCGTGAGCTGGGCAATCAGCTGCGTGCCGCCAAGCATGCCGCCCAAGGCTGCGGATTCCTCCGCGTTGAGGGGGATTGACGCCGCGCAGGCATCGGGATCATCCTTACGCGAAACAATGAGTTCTGTTTGTCCATCTCGGTGGATCAACACGCCTACCCGCCTACCCGAGGCAAGCGAAAATTCTTTGCGCACGCCAATGCCGGGTAGAGGGGTTTCTTCAATCTTCATACCTCCAGCTTAGGCTTGTTTCCAACGGTGCGTCATCCGGCGCCAGGACTAGTGAGGTGGCGTCATGACTGTCGCTAAAAATACCCGCAGCATTGAACGCGGCATTGAAACAGATTTCAGCAAAAAGATGAGCTACAGCTCCTACCTTGCACTGGATGAATTGCTGAACGCGCAACATCCCGTCAGTCAGCCGGAGCACCATGATGAAATGCTGTTCATCATCCAGCATCAGACCTCCGAGTTATGGCTCAAGCTGGTACTTCATGAACTGCGTGCCGTCCGCGCTGCACTCATGGCAGACGATCTGCGGGTGGCCATGAAGGGTGTGGCGCGAATCAAGCACATCCAGAAGTCGCTCACCGAGCAGTGGAGCGTCCTGGCCACACTGACGCCCAGCGAATACGCCCAATTCCGCGGGGACCTCGGTTCGTCGTCGGGCTTCCAATCCGCGCAATACCGCGCCGTGGAATTTTTGTTGGGCAACAAGAACGCGGGCATGATCAAGGTCTTTGCCTCGGACCCGGATGCGCAGCAGTTGTTGAGCGAGCTGCTGGCGAACACCAGCGTCTATGACGAATTTCTAGCCCTGTTGGCACGGCGCGGGTTCGCCGTCCCCGCGGAGTTGCTGGAGCGTGATTTCACCAAGGCGCACGTGTTCAATGCTGAGCTGGTGCAACTGTTCAAGGTCGTTTACGAAAATCCAAGTGATCACTGGGACCTTTATGAAGCGTGTGAAGAACTGGTGGATCTGGAGGACAATTTCCAGCTCTGGCGCTTCCGCCACATGAAGACGGTGATGCGCACCATCGGCATGAAAACCGGTACCGGTGGCTCCTCCGGCGTGGGATTTTTGCAGCGGGCGCTGGAGCTCACCTTCTTTCCGGAGCTTTACGCGGTGCGTACCGAAATTGGTGCCGTGTCTTAACTGGGGGTGACTCTGCGCTATTTTTAGAGTGTGCTGATCTCAGACCGTGACATCCGAGCCCACCTTGACGCCAAGAAGATTGTGCTGGATCCCTACGATCCCTCGATGGTGCAACCTTCCAGCGTGGACGTGCGCATCGATAGGTACTTTCGCCTGTTCGACAACCACAAGTACGCGCATATTGACCCGGCCGTGGACCAACCTGACCTGACACGGTTGGTAGAGGTCGCTGGCGATGAGCCATTCATCCTGCACCCGGGCGAGTTTGTGCTGGGCTCCACGTACGAGGCAGTGACTTTGCCCGATGACGTGGCCGCACGACTAGAGGGGAAATCATCCCTGGGTCGACTGGGCTTGCTGACGCACTCCACCGCCGGTTTCATTGACCCGGGATTCTCCGGGCACGTAACGCTTGAACTCTCCAACGTGGCCACGCTGCCCATCAAGCTATGGCCCGGGATGAAGATTGGCCAATTGTGCTTCTTCACCCTGAGCTCCCCGGCGGAGCACCCCTACGGCTCCGGGGAATACGGCAATCGCTACCAGGGTCAGCGTGGCCCGACGGCGTCCCGTTCGCACCTGAATTTCCACCGCACGGAGATCTAGCCGGGAAGCTGGCTGCTGACGTGGCCGCGCGGGGACTTCAGCGGTGCCAGGGTGGCCAGGCCGATCGCCAGAATCACCACAATGCCAATGATTCCCCAGCGTTGTGCTCCGAAGAGCGCGATGCACAGTGAGAACAGCAGGGGCGAAAGGAACGAAACCGCCCGGCCGGTAGTGGCGTACAGCCCAAAGAGCTCGCCCTCGGAGCCGGAAGGGGCCAAGCGGGCAAGGAACGTGCGCGCGGAGGACTGCGCTGGGCCCACGAAGAGTGAGAGCAAGAGCCCAAAAATCCAGAAGGCCGTAGCGCCGTGCAGGAACATGACGGTAGTTCCGGAGACGATCAGCCCCACCAGGGATACGGCGATGATCGCCTTGGGCCCCACCTTGTCCTCAATGAACCCAGCGGCAATGGCGCCCACGGCAGCCACCACGTTCGCGGCCACGCCGAAAATGATCACATCCCCGGCACTAAAGCCGAAGCTGCCCTTGGCAATGATTGCTCCGAAGGCGAAAACGGCTGCCAAACCATCCCGAAAAATGGCGGAGCTGATCAGGAACAGCAACGTCTGGGGTGAGGAGCCGCGCAGCCGCTTGAGGGTTTCCCACAACAGCACGTAGGACTGCAGAAAGCCAACTTTGGGTCGGGTTGGATCTGCCTTATTCTCCGGAATCGCCGTCAGCACCGGCAGCGCGGAAAGGAAGAACCACACGGCGGCCACCAGCGCCACGATGCGGACGTTCATGCCGTCCTGGTGCGTGATGCCAAACCAGCCGACATCTGGTTTGACGAAGCCAAAATACACCACCAGCAACAGCACAATGCCGCCCAGGTACCCGCTGGCCCAGCCGATTCCGCTGATCCGCCCGATGGTCTTGGGGGTGGAGATTTGCAGCAGCATGGCGTTGTAGTTGACACCGGCCAATTCGCTGAAAATGTGCCCCACGGCAAGTAACCCAGCGCCGAGCAACAGATACTCTGGCGCGGGCCGCACAAAGAAACACAGAGCCATGATGACCACAATGGCCATCGAGTGCAGGCCCAGCCGGAATCGTCGCTTTCCGCTGTGATCCGCGCGTTGCCCTGAGGCTGGTGCCAGCAGGGCAATGAACAGCCCGGCAATTCCGGTGGTAATACCGATCACCAGGGAGGTATGCGCCT
>JABBNV010000003.1:9326-15451 GCA_019352125.1 Acidobacteriota bacterium
AAACTAACCGCGCGATCTTTGATTAATAGCTGGCAAACATCCGCAGGTGGGCCGGGCCCGTGATGTTTGTAATGGACTACCGATGTGTCACGGACACACTGCGCTGATAAAGTGAGAAAAGATCGCTGCCACCCTTGACAAACCCACAACCGTTGCGGAGCCAATCGTGCTGATCATCCTTGTGCTCCACTTCGTGGTGGCCTTGGTGGCGCCGGTAGGGTTTCGGTGGCTGGGCCGCAACGCGTTCTATGTACTGGCGCTTGTGCCCGCCGGAAGCTTCCTCTGGCTCCTCACCCAACACGATGGCGCGTATTCCCCAGGAGCTATTGAGCGGAACGTGCAATGGATCCCCCAGCTGGGACTGAGCCTGGATTTCCGGCTGGACCCGCTGTCCTGGGTGATGTGCCTCTTGGTGCTGGGTGTGGGCGCGCTGGTGCTGGCGTATTGTGCGCGGTATTTCAAGAAGCGCGACGCCGGTTTGGGGGCTTTTGGCGCGGAATTGCTGGCGTTCGCGGGGGTCATGTTTGGGCTGGTAACGGCCAACAACCTCTTGCTGATGTACATCTTTTGGGAGCTTACCTCTGTGCTCTCCTACCTGCTGATTGGCTACTCTCGGCATCGCCTCGCTGCCAGACGCGCCGCACTGCAGGCACTGGTGGTGACCACCCTCGGTGGCTTGGCAATGCTGGTGGGCTTGATCCTGCTTGGTGTTAGTGCGGGCTCGTACCGGCTCACGGATGTTCTGGCCAAAGGGCCAGAGCTGCTGGGCAACGGTGGTGGCCTCATGATCAACACCGCCATAGTGCTGGTGCTGATGGGTGCCGTCAGTAAATCAGCCCTGTTCCCGTTCCACTTCTGGTTGCCAGGCGCCATGGCGGCACCCACCCCTGTGAGCGCGTATTTGCACGCTGCGGCCATGGTCAAGGCTGGGGTGTATTTGGTGGCACGGTTGGCGCCCGGTTACTCCGCATCCAGTTATTGGCAATGGTGCGTGCTGGTGCTGGGGCTAGGCACCATGTTGTTGGGCGGTTGGCGGGCGCTCCGGGAGCATGATTTGAAGCTTATTTTGGCCTACGGCACCGTGAGCCAGTTGGGGTTCTTGACCGTGATGGTGGGCCTGGGGACCCAGGCGGCTGCGCTGGCCGGGTTGGCCCTGCTGCTGGCGCACGGATTGTTTAAAGCGACGCTGTTCTTGGTGGTCGGCATCATTGACCATCAAACGGGAACGCGGGATATTCGTCTGCTCTCCGGGGTTTTTTCCTCCGCGCCGGTGCTGGGCGTGGTGGCGTTGGTTGCTGCCGCATCCATGGCCGGGATTCCCCCTCTGGCGGGGTTCGTGGCCAAGGAGTCAGCCCTTGACGCGCTCCTTGGGAATGCTGGCAATAGTGCCGTAGGTGTAATGGCTTTGACGGCAGTCGTGCTGGGATCCGTGCTCACCTTTGCCTATAGCGCCCGTTTTATCTGGGGTGGGTTTGCCCCGAAATCTGGCATATCCACGACCAATTTCAAACCCGTCCCCTTGACCTTTTTGGCGGCCCCGCTGGTGCTGAGCGTTGGCTCGGTGGTGTACGGCTGCTGGCCCGGTGCGGTGGATGGCTGGTTGGCACCCTACGCGGCGCAGTTTGGACCCCAGGAAGAATCGAGCCATGTGGCGCTGTGGCATGGGCTGACCCCGGCCCTCGGCCTGTCCGGGGCCATCATTGTGGCCGGAATCGTCCTCTTCGTCTCCCGTACCGCCGTCGGCACCGCTATGGACAGGCTTCCGCAAGGCCCCAATGCGGACTCGGTGTATCGGCGCGTAGTTGCCGTGCTGGATGATGTTGCCATTGCCGTGACGGGCCGCACCCAGCGCGGATCCCTGTTCTTCTATCTGGCCGTGATTTTGTCCACCTCGATTGTGCTGGCCTGGCTCGCCATTCTGTGGGGCGGCCAGCCGCTGGCCAAGGTCTATGTCATTGATCCGGGATCGCCCGTTCAGCTGCTGGCGGGTGCTGTCACCGTGGCGGGCGGACTGGCAGCCGCACGCGCCAACAAACGGTTCCTGGCAGTGCTCATGGTGTCCGTCAGTGGCTACGGGATTGCCTTGATCTTCGCGCTTCAGGGAGCACCGGACTTGGCACTGACGCAAATGCTGGTGGAGACTGTGGTTTTGATCGCCTTTGTGCTGGCCATGCGCACCCTGCCGGCGCGGTTGCGCGAGCGTACTGCGGGAACTCGCCGTGCCATCCGTATCGTGATTGGGGTGGCATTCGGCATCACCATGGTGGTGGTGGCGCTGACGGCCATGGCCGGGCGCACCGCAGTGCCGATTTCCACCGCTTTTGCCCAACTGGCCTACCAGGACGGCGGCGGCGCCAATATTGTCAACGTCACCCTAGTGGATATCCGGGCGTGGGATACCTTTGGCGAGATTTCCGTACTGGCCATTGCGGCCACGGGTGTGGCCAGCCTGATCTTTGTCCGCGGACGCGGTGACCGGCTCCAACCAGCCTCCACTGCACCCACCGGTTCCGTGGGAAGAACTGAGCAGTCACCTGGGCACCAGCATCGCGATATTGCCACGTTGGAACTTAGCCGCCGCTTCGCCACAGCAGATAGCGACGCGTGGCTGGTGGGTGGACGTACTCTGGCCCCGGAACGCCGGTCCATTATTTTTGAAGTGGCCACTCGGCTTGTTTTTCACTCCATGATCATCTTCTCTGTGTACCTGCTGTTGGCGGGTCATAATTCCCCGGGCGGAGGGTTTGCTGGAGGTCTCATGGCCGGGCTGGCGTTGGCCATTCGTTACCTGGCAGGTGGCAGGTTTGAGCTTGGCGAAGCAGCTCCGGTGCGAGCCGGCGTCATGCTCGGTGGCGGGCTGGGACTTGCCGCGTTGACGGCGCTGTTTCCCCTCTTGCTGGGTGGGGACGTATTCCAAAGCGCCATCCTGCATTTCACCCTTCCAGTGTTCGGGGACATCAAGTTTGCCACCGCCACCTTCTTTGACATTGGCGTCTATCTGGTAGTGGTGGGGCTGGTGCTGGATATTTTGCGCAGCCTGGGTGCCGAAGTCGATTCGCAGCAGGAGGCGTCATGAGCGCTAACCTGACCCTGCTAGTGGTGATGGGGGTTTTGTACGCCTGTGGCATCTATTTGTTGCTGGAGCGAAGCCTGACTCGGGTACTCCTTGGCCTCATGTTGCTGACCAACGCCACCAACATCCTGCTCTTGACCACCGGTGGCTACGCGGGCCTTGCCCCGCTGGTGGCCAAAGACATTCCGGCCGATGCATATAATGATCCGCTGCCCCAAGCACTCATTTTGACCTCCATTGTGATCTCGCTGGCCGTGACAGCCGTGATGCTGGGGCTGATCTATCGGTCTTGGCAGCTGGGCCGCGTGGATGAAGTGCAGGATGACGCTGAGGATAAGCGCGTGGCCGAGCAACACGGTTTTGACGTTGAAGATGATTCCCACGTGGCCGCAGAAACAACGGAATTTGTGCCCCAGGAAGACGAGTCTGTGACCCAGGACGACGGCGCCCAGCCAGGACTGTTCGACGACGAGGGGACGTCATGAACCCGGCCGCACTAGCCCCCTTGGCAGTAGTAGTGCCGTTCCTTGGTGCTGCGCTGACTTTTCTGCTGATCCGCAATCCGCACGCTCAGCGCGTAGCAAGCATCACCGTCCTCTCCGCCACCTTGGCGCTGGAGGTGTGGCTGCTTGCGCAGGTATTCACCGGCGGCACGTATGCCGTGCGGCTGGGCGGCTGGATGCCGCCGTTTGGCATCGTGATGGTGGTGGATCAGTTCTCCGCCCTGATGCTGGTGGTTTCCTCTGTGGTGAGCTTGGCCGTGCTGGTGTACGCAACCGGTCAGGGAGCCGCAGACGGCGATGCTGCTGGCCCCATTTCCATCTTTCACCCTGCCTATTTGCTCTTGGTGGCAGGCGTCTCCAATGCTTTCCTTGCCGGGGATCTCTTCAACCTTTACGTGGGTTTTGAGATCCTGCTGACCGCCAGTTACGTGCTGATGACCATGGGTGGCACCGAGCCAAGGATCCGGGCAGGAATCACCTACGTGGTGGTGAGTGTGGTCTCCTCCATGTTGTTCCTTATTGCCATTGCCATGATTTACGGAGCTACCGGCACCATCAATATGGCGGATCTGGCCGTCAAACTGGGGCAGTTGGATCCGGGGCTGCAAAACTTGCTCCACGTGATGTTGCTGGTGGCCTTCGGTATCAAGGCCGCCGTTTTCCCGCTGTCATTTTGGCTCCCCGACTCCTACCCAACGGCCCCGGCCCCAGTGACAGCAGTGTTTGCCGGCCTGCTGACCAAGGTGGGTGTCTATGCCATGGTGCGCACGGAGACATTGCTGTTCCCCGGGGACGCGTTGGGGCCGGCGCTACTGATAGTCGGGTTACTGACCATGCTGGTGGGGATACTGGGTGCACTGGCGCAGACGGATATCAAACGTATGCTGTCCTTCACCTTGGTGAGCCACATTGGCTACATGGTGTTTGGCTTGGCGCTGAGCTCTGTAGCTGGGCTTGCTGCAGCTATTTTCTATGTGGCACACCACATCACCGTACAAACCAGCTTGTTCATGGTGACGGGGCTGATAGAGCGGCGGGGCGGAACATCCAACATTGAACGGCTGGGCAGCCTGGCCAAACTCTCACCGGTACTCTCAGTGCTGTTCTTCATCCCCGCCATGAATTTGGCTGGCATACCGCCGTTCTCTGGGTTCCTAGGCAAGGTGGGTCTCCTGCAGGCCGGTGTAGCCCAAGGATCTGCGCTGGCGTACGTGGTGGTGGCCGGTGCCGTGTTGGCCAGCTTATTGACGCTGCTGGCTGTGGCCCGCGTGTGGAACCGGGCGTTCTGGCGCAAACGGGTTGAGGTGGTTGAACCGGAGCCGGTGCTCCTGGACCACGGTCGGTTCTCCGCCGAAGCTGGGGTCACCTTGCTGCCCAAAACCATGGTGGGGTCCACTGCCGCGCTGGTAGCCGTGGGGCTGGCGCTGACGGTATTTGCGGGGCCGCTTTTTGGCCTGAGCCAACATAGCGCCACTGACATGCTGGACCGTGGGGCTTATATTCACGCTGTGCTGGGTGATCACGGATGAGCCGGAAGCGCGTTTCCCTGCGGCAGGAGTTGCCCCTGCTGATCTGGCTGGTGTTGGTGTGGGGTGCACTGTGGCGGGATTTCAGCCCGGGGAACCTGATCTTCGGCGCCATTATTGCTGTGCTGATCACCCAATTCCTGTACCTTCCCCCGGTGGAACTGGGGGGTCGGTTCAACGTTTTCCACGCTTTCAGCTACCTGTGGATCTTCCTCTTCAAGGTGGTCCAGGCAAGTGCTCAGGTGCTGTATTTGGCTATCTTCAGGGGGCCAACTGTGCGCAACGCTGTGGTGGCTGTACCCCTGCGCAGCACGTCAGATCTGATCATTACGGCCACGGGACATGCCACCTCGCTGGTGCCGGGCTCCTTGGTGGTGGAGGTGGATCGCAGCACCTCTACGTTGTATTTGCACGCCATGGACGCCAGCACTGCAGCGGATGTGGAAAAGGTGCGCCGCGAGGTGCGAGCTACGGAGGCAAGGATTATTCGGATCATGGGGACTCGGGCTGAGGTAGCAGCGCTGCGGGCAGAACAGACGCAGGGAGGCTCCCGATGACGGCTGTGACGTTACTTCTCTGGGCCGTGGGCGTGATGCTGGGGGTAGCTGCTGTCGGAGCCATTTATCGCATAGCCGTGGGCCCCTCGCTGTTGGACCGCGTGCTGGCCGTGGATGTGCTTCTGGGCATGGTGGCCGCTGCGCTGGCGGTCCAGATGGCGGTCACTAGAAATCTGGACAATCTGATTCTGCTGGTGGCCTTGAGCGTCATTGGGTTTGTTGGCTCAGTGACCGTTGCCCGGTTTGTGGCAGAACGGCGGGGATGATGTTTGAATCAACCAACGCGTGGGAGATGGCTCTGGACGTCATCACAGCTATCTTGATTCTGCTCGGGACGTTTTTGTCCCTCGCGGCCGCCATTGGTCTGGTGCGTTTCCCCGATCTGATTTACTGGCTTCCAATGCTTGCTGTTCCGCATTTTTCTTTTGCATTTCCAATTCATATAATTTGGCCCGCAATTGTTTCA
>JABBNV010000003.1:15461-17283 GCA_019352125.1 Acidobacteriota bacterium
GACGTTTTTGTCCCTCGCGGCCGCCATTGGTCTGGTGCGTTTCCCCGATCTGATGAGCCGCATGCATGCCGCCACAAAGCCTCAGGTACTGGGCCTGTTAATGCTGCTGACCGCCGTCGGGCTTGCGCAACGCAACCTGGCCGTGCTGCCCGTCCTGGCGCTCGCCTGGCTCTTCCAGCTGCTTACCGTGCCAGTTTCCGCACACATGATGGGCCGCGCCGGGTACCGCACACGGCACCTGCGGCCGGAATTGCTGGCCATTGATGAGCTGGACGATGTGGTGCGTCGGGCCACGGCGGAGCGGGCGGAAGCAGAGGAGAACGACGGCGGCAGCCACCAAACGTAACGCGGCACCGGCAAAGCTGGGTTAGACCTCGTCCGCCGTCTTGTTGAACTTGCCAATGGCGCGGTGCGTACCGCGGTCCACCAGCACCTTGATCACGGAGCTGACGCTGGCGGATACCAGAGCGAAAACGAGCGCTGAGCGGAGGCTGCTTTCAAGGTTCTCGTCGCCCTTGGGCGGCTTGTTTCCCGTGCTCTTTTCCCACACAGTGTCAACCAACTTGGTGGCCACAAATCCCGCGCCAATGCTGACTCCGATGCCCAGCAGCTTAAACAACAAGTTCATGGTGTGCTCCTTTTCTTTCCGGCACACGGCCGGCATGTGGTGGGGCCAATTGCACTAAGCCTAACTTGTCACGGTGCACGCCTGCGCGCCAATCGGTGTACGCTAGCGGCACATAAGAAAGTACGACAGGGGAGCGCCGAACGCGAAAGCGGGCGCTGAGAGTGCGGGTAGCCGCAGACCCTCGAACCTGATCCGGTTAGTACCGGCGAAGGGAGTCGAGTTCTCTTCGGTGTGCCATGCTGCGTGCCGCCCCTCCCAACGTGGAGGAATCATGACCAACGCATCAACCCCACCAGCAACAGCCGCTAAGTCCTCTTGGCGGGTGGTGGATATTGTGGTGGCCTCGGTAGTGGCTGTGGCCGTCGGCGTTATCTTCTGGGCGTGGTCCGCTGGATACGCAGGTATCGCCATCCTGGCGGAGACGTTTCCACCCATTGCTGGGCTTTACGGCGGCGGCTGGCTGATTGCTGGTGTGCTGGGCGGGCTCATCATTCGCAAACCCGGGGCTGCTCTCTATTGCGAGTTGTTGGCAGCCGTAGTGGAGGCGCTGCTGGGTTCCAGCTTCGGCTTCACGGTGTTACTTTCGGGCCTGGCGCAGGGGCTGGGTGCCGAGCTTGCCTTCGCGCTGTTCCGCTACCGCCGCTTCTCCCTGTCGGTGGCAGTGCTCTCCGGTGCCCTTGCCGGGGTGGGCATGGGCATCAATGACAACCTCACCTACAACGTCACTTGGGACTTCGGTTTCAAGCTGCTCTACCTGATCTTCGGCGCCATTTCCGGTGCCGTTATTGCCGGGGTGCTGTCCTGGTTGGCCGTTCGTGGCTTGGGCAAAACCGGCGCTCTTACCCGGTTGGCGTCGCGCAGGGCCGCCACCGAGCCGGTGCTCTAAGGGGCCGGGTTCTGAGGAAGATTCGCTGAGGAAGAACACACACATGCACGACGACGACGAGCGCGGCTCGCGGACCAACGCTGGTTTTGCACCCGCGGGGCAGGCAAGCGCTAGCGCACGCACGGCTCGGGTGGCACCCGTGGCTATCCGAGCCCGCGGTTGGGGCTGGCAACACGCGGGGCGGACCCGCAAAGCCGTGCATGATCTTGATCTGGACATCGCACCGGGTGAGCGGGTACTGCTGCTGGGCCCCAGCGGCGCGGGAAAGTCCACCGTGCTGCACGCCCTGGCGGGAGTTCTTGGCACAG
>JABBNV010000003.1:17293-17985 GCA_019352125.1 Acidobacteriota bacterium
TGCTTCTGGACGGGTTGCATCCCACTCAGCATCGTGGCCGCGCAGGCCTGATGCTACAGGACCCAGAGGCGGCTGTGGTGCTCTCCCGAGTGGGGGACGATGTTGCCTTTGGCGCGGAGAATTTGGCGGTGCCGCGGCAGGAGATCTGGCCGCGAGTAGAGCAGGCGCTGCGGGACGTTGGCCTGAACCTCCCGCTGGACCACCCCACTTCAAAACTCTCCGGGGGTCAGAAGCAACGTCTGGGGCTGGCCGGAGTCTTGGCTATGCAGCCGGGTCTGGTGTTGCTGGATGAGCCCACGGCCAATTTGGACCCAGTCGGAGTGCTTGAGGTGCGCGACGCCGTCGTGCGATGTCTTGAGGCCACGGGGGCAACCCTGATGGTGGTGGAGCACCGTGTGGACGTGTGGCTGCCTGTGGTGGACAGAATTGTGGTGTTGGCCGCCGGGGGTGGCGTGTTGATCGATGGCACTCCAGCGCAGGTGTTGGCGGCCGCGAGCCACCAACTGGCTGCTGCCGGAATCTGGGTTCCCGGCTACGCCCCCGGCACAAGGGCCAGGGTCAACAATGGTTCGGGGGAGCTGCTGCTGGGCGCAGCTGACTTGGCCGTTTCCCGCACGGTAGGTACACGACTTAAACCGGTGCAGCCGGTGGCAACGGGGTGAACCTGGCTATCGAGCAGGGTCGTGCGCTAA
>JABBNV010000003.1:17995-21264 GCA_019352125.1 Acidobacteriota bacterium
TCTCACGCTGGGCGGACTGCTCCCGCCCGCTGCCGGCTCGGTTCAAGCCGCCGAACTTTTGGCTGCAGGTGCGGGCTCGCATCCGTTTCGTTGGAAAGGGCGGGAGTTGATCGCCCGCATTGGCACGGTATTCCAAGAGCCGGAACACCAGTTTGTCACCGGGTCCGTGATCGAAGAATTGCGCTTTGGCCCGCGGCTGCTGGGCAGGGGCGAAGAACGGGTGGAGGAGCTGTTGGCCAGGTTGCGCCTCGAGGAGCTGGCTGACGCAAACCCCTATACGCTCTCCGGCGGCGAAAAGCGCCGCCTGTCCGTGGCCACCGTGCTGGCCGCCCAACCCCAGTTGCTGATTCTGGACGAGCCCACTTTTGGCCAGGACGCCAATACCTGGGCGGAACTAGCATCCATGCTTTCCGAATTGCTGGATGCAGGCACGGCGGTGGTGGCCGTTACCCATGATGCATTGTTCAGTCAGGTACTGGGTGGCTTCACGTATACGCTGCCCTCGCGGGCAGCAGCACCCCAGGGGGCGGTGTCATGACCACGGATGTGATGACGCCTGCCCGTTCCACCGCGCTGCTGGCCAGGGCCAACCCCCTGTCAAAGTTGTTTGCCGCTGCGGTGATTTCCATCGCGCTTCTGCTGAGTGTGGATGTGGTGTCCGCCGGCACGGCCCTGGTGTTGGAACTACTGGTGTTGCCATTGGCCGGGGTGAACGTGCGCCTGTTGTTGGTGCGCGGCTGGCCCATTCTGGTGGCTGCGCTGGTGGGTGCCTACGGTTCAGCACTGCTTTCGGCCAAAACAGGATCCGTGGTTTTTGAACTTGGCCCGGTGGTATTCACCACTGGTTCGCTGCTGGTGGGGGTGGCAATGGCACTGCGCACTCTGGCCATTGCACTGCCCGGGATCATGGTGTTGGCGTGTACGGATCCCAGCGATCTGGCGGATGCCTTGGCCCAAAAACTGCGTCTCCCGCATCGCTTTGTGCTGGGGGCCTTGGCCGCCATGCGGTTGGTGGGCTTGCTGTTGGAGGAGTGGCAGACTCTGGGGCTGGCCAGGCGTGCCAGAGGAGTGGGTGCCACCGGCGGCCCCATCGGGAGGATCAAGGGGTTCTTGGGGCAGGCGCTGGCGCTGTTGGTGCAGGCGATTCGGCGGGCATCGCAGCTGGCCACCACTATGGAAGCCAAGGGGTTCAGTGAGCATCGCCGTACCTGGGCCAGAAAATCCACGTTTACGCCTTTGGATGCTGTAGTAGCCGGAGCTGGCCTGGTGGCCACTGCCGTGGTGGTCTGTGCCGCCGTCGTACTGGGAACCTGGCACTTCGCGATGGGCTGAGTCGAGAAATATCGCACCCAGCGAATATTTGCGACACGCCGCAGAGTTCTACGCGCTGTAGATGAGATTATTTACGTCAATTTGGCCGTTTTTATGCGATTCATGATATTACTTGCTACATGACACAAGACGTACTCGAACCCTCCTCACCTGCCGAAACTTCGGATGTGGGGGCCTCTGTTGGCGTATTGGTGCGGGATGCTCGCGTGGACAAAGGGTGGACTCAGGGCCGCCTGGCCGCAGAGCTGGGCACTAGCCAAAGTGCTGTTGCCCGCATGGAGCAGGGTAAACAGAACCTCAGCTTGAAGATGATCCAGCGCATGGAAGCCATCTTTGGGCGCAGCATCCTCAGCATAGGTGGCGCGCCCAAGGCGCGCATCACACACCTGCGCGTGGTGGGCGGTCATCAGCTCTCCGGCAGTGTGGAAGTCAACTCCTCCAAGAACGCCGGAGTTGCGCTGCTGTGTGCCAGCCTGCTGAACCGTGGCACCACCACGTTGCGTCGTCTGGCCCGCATTGAAGAGGTCAACCGTATTGTGGAGCTGCTGGCCAGCATCGGTGTGGAGTGCACGTGGCTGAATGCCAGTGACCTGCAAATTCGCCGTCCCGCCGTGTTGGACCTGGCGGCGATGGACGTTGAGGCAGCCCGCCGCACGCGCAGTGTCATTATGTTGCTGGGCCCGCTGCTGGATGAGGAAGCCAGTTATCGCCTGCCTTACGCGGGCGGTTGCGATCTAGGGACCCGCACAGTGGAGCCCCACATGCAGGCGCTGCGCCAGTTTGGCTTGGATGTGGCCGCGCACAATGGTTTTTATCGGGTACAGGCACCTGAGGCGGATAGCGAGGACCGTACGTTTATTCTCACGGAACGTGGGGATACGGTCACGGAGAACGCCATCATGGCCGCTGCCCACCGCACCGGCAAGACGGTAATCCGCAACGCCAGCCCCAACTACATGGTGCAGGATCTATGTTTCTACCTGCAGGGTCTGGGCGTGGAGGTATCCGGCATCGGCACCACCACCCTGACCATTCGAGGCCGCAACCGCATCGAGACGGACATTGAGTACTACCCGTCCGAGGATCCGATTGAGGCCATGAGCCTGATCACGGCGGGAATTGTCACCAATTCTCAGGTGACCATCAAGCGGGTACCCATCGAGTTCATGGAAATTGAGCTCAGTGTGCTGGAGCAGATGGGTTTCCAATACCGCCAGTCCGAGGAGTACACAGCACGCAACGGGCACACGCGCCTGGTGGACATCACTACCTTGCCCTCCGAGCTCAAGGCCTCTGCGGACAAGATTCACCCGATGCCCTTCCCCGGGCTGAATATTGATAACTTGCCCTTCTTTGCAGTGATTGCCGCCTGCGCCACGGGATCCACCCTGATCCACGATTGGGTGTACGAAAACCGGGCCATTTACCTGACGGAGCTGAACCGCTTGGGCGCCAACGTTCGGCTGCTGGATCCGCACCGGATCGATGTGGTGGGCCCCACCCGGTGGCGTGCTGCCGAGATCGGTTGCCCCCCAGCGCTGCGCCCCGCGGCGTGCATTCTGCTGGCCATGCTGGCCGCGAGGGGCACCTCGGAACTGCGCAACATTTACGTGATTGAGCGCGGCTACGAGGATCTGGCCGAGCGCTTGAATACGATTGGTGCGGAGATCGAGTACTTCCAGGATTAGCCCGTGTGGCAGGCTGGAGGAATGATGACGCCGGGTTGGGTTCAGCACGCGCTGTGGTGGCATGTCTATCCACTGGGATTTACGGGTGCGCCAACCAGTGCCGATGCCGCGAACACTGGGGAAAGCCCCCCTGCTGAAAGCGCGTTGCACCGGCTGACACGGCTAGTTGACTGGCTTGATTATGCCGTGGAGTTGGGCGTTTCGGGGCTGGCCCTGGGCCCGATTTTTTCCTCGGAGTCGCACAGATCG
>JABBNV010000003.1:21274-32373 GCA_019352125.1 Acidobacteriota bacterium
TCGCACGGCTATGACACGGTGGATTACTACCGCATGGATGCCAGGCTGGGCGACGACGGCGACTTCGAGACTTTTCTGCATGAGGCGCACCAGCGCGGTTTGAAGGTTTTGCTGGACGGTGTCTTCAACCACGTGGGGCGCGGTTTCGCACCCCTGGCGCGGGTGCTCTCAGGAGACTCAACGGATGAATCCATGTTTGTGCGCACCTCTGCTCCGGGTGAACCCGCGGAGTTTGCCAACTTTGAAGGCCATGATGCCCTGGTTGCCCTGAATCATGCGGAGCCGGCGGTGGTGGAGCTGGTCACCGAGGTGATGCTGCACTGGCTGGAGCGTGGCATTGATGGTTGGCGCCTGGACGCTGCCTACGCTGTGCCCACTACTTTCTGGGCCACGGTGCTGGGCCGAGTCCGCCAGGCCTACCCGAATGCGTACATTTTTGCCGAGGTGTTGCACGGTGACTACGCAGCTTTTGTTACCGAATCCGGGGTTGACTCCGTGACTCAGTACGAGCTGTGGAAGGCCATCTGGAGTGCCATCAACGAGGGCAACTTCTTTGAACTCGAATGGGCCATGACCCGGCACAACGAGTTCCTTGAAACCTTCACGCCGGTTACCTTTTTGGGCAACCATGACGTGACGCGTGTGGCCTCCGCTATCGCGGATCCCCGGCACGTGGCTCATGCTGCCGTGGTGCTGCTGACGCTGGGTGGAACACCCACCATTTACTACGGCGATGAGCAGGGATTCACCGGGGTCAAAGAAGAGCGCGTAGGTGGTGACGACGCCGTACGGCCGGAGTTTCCAGCGCTGCCAGCGGACCTTCCCGCAGACGGCTGGAGTATGTACCACCTGCTTCAGGAGCTGATTGGCCTGCGCCGTCGGCACGCATGGTTGCACACCGCCCACTCGCGTACGCTGGCGCTGACCAATACCTTCTTTGCTTACGAAGTTTCCGATGGCAGCGCCGAGCGGTTAGTGGTGGCCTTGAATCTGGGGGAGTCACCGGAACAGTCACCGGAAGTGCCCACGGAAGTGCTGGCTGGCGCTGCTACACACCAAGTTCCAGCACATGCGTGGGCCATCTTTCGCTGAAACTGGCCCGCTTCGCTAGTTCAGACGCTTGCCAGAGCAGTGGCCAAATCTGCTTGCAGATCGGCAATTTCCTCGAGCCCTACTGATAGCCGCAGCACGCCGTCACTGAGGCCAATGCTGGCCCGCCCCTCCGGCCCCATGGCGCGGTGCGTGGTGGTGGCGGGGTGCGTAATCAATGACTTGGCATCGCCCAGATTGTTGGAGATATCGATGACCTTCAGCGCATTCAGCAGGGAAAAGGCCGCTTCCTTGGCCGTTTTACCTGCGGATGGCGCTAGTTCAAAGGTCAGCACGGTGCCCCCGGCAGACATCTGCGAAGTGGCCAACTCAAATTGTGGATGCGAGGGCAGCAGCGGGTACTTGACCCATGCAATCCGCGCGTGCTCCTCCAGGAACGTGGCCAGGGTGAGGGCATTAGTGCTGGAATGCTGCACACGCAGCCGCATGGTCTCCAGCCCCTTGGTCAGTACCCACGCGTTAAAGGCGGACAGCGCCGGCCCCGTGTGCCGCATCAGGTTCTTGACGGGCCCGTCAATGAACTCTTTGCTGCCCAAAATGGCACCACCCAGCACGCGGCCTTGGCCATCGATGTGCTTGGTCCCCGAATACACCACGACGTCGGCACCCAGCTCAGCGCATCGCTGCAGGAGCGGGGTGGCAAAGACGTTGTCCACCACCACCGTGGCGCCGGCGGCATGCGCCAGCGCACTGACCGAGCGGATATCCACTATTTCTTGCATCGGGTTGGAAGGGGATTCAAAAAAGACCGCTGTCGTGGGAACGGAGAGTGCCTCTTCCCACTGGTTAAGGTCCGGACCGTCCACAAAAACAGTCTCCACACCCCAGCGCGGCAGAATTTCATTCAGCACCACAAAGCACGAGCCAAAGAGCGAGCGCGAGGCCACCACCCTGTCACCGGCGCCCAACAGGGCACCCAGTGCTGTGAATACGGCGGACATGCCGGAAGCCGTGGCAAAGCACGCTTCAGTTCCCTCCAGGAGGCGAAGCCGTTCCTGGAACGTGGCCACCGTGGGGTTTCCGTACCGGGAGTACACAAAGCGCTCATCCTCGCCGGTAAACGCCCGCTCCGCCGCCTCCGCGGATTCATAAACGAAGCCGGAGTTGAGGAACAACGCCTCGGACGTCTCTGAAAAGTTGCTACGCGCTAATCCGCCACGTACTGCGGCCGTGTCTGGTCCCCAGCCAGACGGGTCTGCATCCCACCCGCTCACTGCTGTACCCTCTTCCACGGCAACTTGGCGTTCTTCCAACCATTCACTACTCGATCCCCGTGGGCATCGGGGACGCCCTCGAAACCCTCCAGGATGTTAAACGCCTTCCAGCCATCGGCCGTGGCCGCCTCTGCCGCTGCCACGGAGCGGGCGCCGGAGCGGCATAAGAACAGCAGCTCCACGTCGGGGCTCACCTTGGCGCTGATCAAGGCCTGGCGCAGTTGGCTGAGAAATTCAGGGTTGTTGGTGCCATCTGCAACGTTCCATTGAATGAACAGGGGAGCAACCGGCGCCTCGGGAACCTCTGGCACGCCAATGTGGCGCCATTCGCCAGCCGTCCGCACATCCACCAGGACGCTGCCGTTGTTCACTGCCTCCAGTGCTTCCGCGCAACTGACGTCGCCCGCGTAACTCATGACGCCGTCGTCGGTGTAGCAGTGGTTGAGGTGCCCGTCCCGGGCAATACGACCGCCTGCGCGGCAATCACGTTCTCCCCGTTGAAGGTGACCGCTGGCCCGCCGTGCAGTATGTAACCTTCGGCCAGTGCGGCCGTAATTCGTTCACAGAATGATCTGTCATCCACGCCGGTGATCAGGCGATACGTCAGGGGGGACTGCTGTGACATGGGTGTCTCCTTGCTTGCAGAATCCAGAGACTTGCCCTCTGGCTGTGCCGAGTACTCACCTGAAGCACCCCGGAAGATTGGGTTGCTGGCCAGCACGTCAGGGCGTTCAAGCAAAGGCTTGTGCTGGCACTCATTACTCACTGTGAACCTAACACGGGGGGCTGCATCTCAACCAAGTCTGTTACCGAATGCGAACGCGCCGCCGGCGGAGCCGTTAGAGCAGCCAGCCAGATTGCGGGCCGCCAAGTGCCCGGCTGCCGTTTGCCAAAAGTTAACGCCGCTGTACGTCCATGGCAACTTCCAGGGCGGAGACTGAAATCTTGGTCAACAGCCAGGGCCTATGCCGGGCCGCTTGATCTCCGGGGAGATGTCATGGCTAGTACCAGTGCGGCGCATACTGCCGTGCCAGCTTCGCAACCGCCGGCAGCCCACAAGTCGCCAGTACCCATGAGGCCAGCATTCAAGCCGTCACGGCGCAAGACTGCGCTAACCTCTCCGGTGGCCTACTTGTTCGTGTTCCCGGCATTGGCCATCTTCACCGTGTTCACTATTGGACCCACCATCTATACGTTTGTGATCAGCGCGTTCAAGTGGAACTGGCTCAACACCTCGCAGAACAAGTTCATAGGGCTCAAGAATTACCAGGACTTAGTCACCGGGGCCATTGACCCGCCGTTTTGGTCAACCCTGGGCACCAGTGCGTATTTTGTGGTGGCCATGGTGGTGGGCGGTACCGTCATTTCCCTGCCGTTGGCACTGTTATTGCAGCAAGCCAGCAGAGTCTTCGTGGCGGCCCGCGCCGCCGTTTTTCTGGCCCACGTCACACCCCTGGTGGCCACATCCATTGTGTGGGTGTGGATCTTCAACCCACGCTACGGGTTGGCCAACCTGGTGCTGAGTTGGTTTGGCATTGGCAACATTGACTGGCTGGGCAACAGCCAGTTCGCTATGCCAGCCATCATCATCTATTCGCTGTGGCACGAGATTGGCTTCATCACCGTCATCTTCTTGGGCGGCCTCGCCACCCTCTCCGGTGAACTGTCCGAGGCCGCCAAACTGGATGGCTGCAATGCGTGGCAGGAATTTTGGCACGTCACCTTCCCCCAGCTGCGCCCGTTCATCCTCTTTGTTGTGGTGATCTCCTCCGTCTCTTCGCTGCAGGCGTTCACCCAGTTCTTCATGATGACCTCCGGCGGGCCAGGCTTCGATACTGCAACCCTAGGCTTCCAGCTGTACCAGCAGGCCTTCGTGTTCCGAAAAACCGGGTACGCGGCCGCGCTCGCCGTCGTACTTTTTGGCATCACAGTAGCGCTGTCCATCGTCCAACTGCGGAGCACTCGCTCAATCGACACCCCCTCGTAAAACCCAGGAGCAAACATGTCCCAGCACGCTTTTTCTCGTAGGAATTTCATGCATGCGGCCGCGGCCACCTCGGTTATGGCGGCTGCCGCTGCCGCCTTGACCGCTTGCGGTGGCGGTTCCAGCGCCGCCTCGACGTCGTCCCAGAGCGTCCCGGCAGACTCCAATGAGCCAGCGACCATTGTTTTCATGGAGGCAATGTCCTCCGGAGCGCAAAAGGAAGCTCTGGCCAAGATGACGGCAGACTTCATGGCCAAGTACCCGAACATCAAGGTTGATCTGCAGGAGCAGCCGGATTACGGGACCTTGCAGACCAAGATCAATGCGCAGGCCGCCGCGGGAACCCCGCCCACCATTGCGCAGGTCTATGGCAACTGGGCGGACGAATTCGCCAAGAGTGAGGTAATCGTTCCGCTTGATGCGTATGTTGCCAAGAGCGATGACTACAAGAACTTCTACGACGGCATCAAGGCGGATCTGAAGCTTTCTGACGGGAAGACGTGGATGTGGCCGTTCAACAAGTCCGTCGTGGTCCAGTACTACAACTCCACCATGGTGCCGGAGGCTCCCAAGACTTGGGATGATTTTGCCGCCGCTGCCAAGAAGGCCTCTACCAACGGCGTCGTAGCCTTGGCCATTGACCCGGGCAGCTCCTCGGGCCCCGCAGGCGGCACGGCCATGTTTGAAATATTGGCTCAGGCCAACGGGGACGCTGTATTTGCCGACGATGGCACCCCCCAGTTCACCAAGGACGGCGTGGTGAAGGCACTCGATTACCTGGTGGACCTGAAGAAGGCTGGCGCGCTGGTGCTGGGAACCAAGTACCCCGGCCAGGTGGCGCTTGGCGGTGGTACCGGAGCGTTTGATATCTCCTCCGTGGCCAGCTATCCGTTCAACCTCAAGGCAGTCGGCGGCAAATTCACCATGGGCGTTGCAGGTTTGCCCAGCGGTCCCAAAGGCACTGCCAACCAGCTGGCTGGCACCAACATCGCCCTGTTTGCCAAGGCAACGGATGCAGAAAAGGCCGCTGCCTGGAAGTACATGCAGTTCCTGACCTCGCCGGAGCAGATGGCGTACTGGGTCTCCATGACCGGCTACCTCCCCGTGTCCAAGACCACGCTGGATGTGCAGACCTTCAAGGATTACGCGGCCAAGAACGCCTTTGTTCTCGAGGCAACCAAGCAGCTGGATAACGCCAAGTCCCTGCCGTCCAAATCCTGGGTCAACCAGGCTTCCGGGTCCCTGGCGCAGGCCCTCACTGATGCCGTCAATGGCACCTCCAGCAGCAAAGACGCGTTGAGCAAGGCGCAAGATGCAGCTACCAAGGCCATGAAGGCCGCCAGCTAGATGGCAACTCAGGCAGACCACAGTGTTTCCCACGGGGCGGTGAAAGCGCAGGGAGGACGACGTCGGTGGTCCCTGTCCGTGCGCATGCTCACCGCCATTGTGGTGGCGTTGGTGTTTCTGATCCCCGTGTTCTGGATGCTCCTCACGAGCGTCTCCGCCGATGGGGATATCTTCACCTTTCCGCCGAAGCTGTGGCCTGCCTGGGACTGGTCCAACTATGCCCGGGCGTGGAACGCCAGCCCGTGGATGAAGTACTTCTCCAACACGGTGCTGATAGCAGGCTGCGTGGTGGCGCTGACGCTTGCCACGTCCCTCTTGGCCGGGTTTGCCTTTGCCGTCATGCGGTTCCGCGGTCGGGGGTTAATGTTCCTCGTGGTGATGAGCGTGATGATGGTGCCGCAGACGGTGCTGCTGATTCCGAATTTCATCATTGCTCAACAGCTGGGCTGGTATGACACTTACCTGATTCAGATCATTCCGTGGGGTGCCTCCGTGTTTGGCATCTTCTTACTGCGGCAGTTCTTTGTGACCCTGCCCCGGGAGCTGTTTGAAGCCGCGGAGCTAGACGGTGCCTCCCCGCTCCGGATGCTGTTTTCGGTGGCCGCGCCATTGGCTGCGCCGTCCCTGGTGTTGGTGGGTTTGAACTCATTCATGGGGTCGTGGAATTCCTTTGTGTGGCCCTACATTATGACCAAATCGGATTCCGTGCGGCCCATCGAGGTGGGACTGCAGGCGTTCTATGGCACGGAGGGAACGGACTGGACGGGGCTCTGCGCAGCGGTCACCTTCACCACGCTGCCCATCATTGTTTTGTTCTTGTTTCTGCAGAAGTATTTTGTAACGGGTGCCTATGGCACACAGGGGAGTGTACGTGGATAGGTCGGATTCTTTGGGGACCAGTGTCGAATTTTTTGGCGGCATCGAGGTGATCGGATCGTCCAAAATAATGGTGTCAACGGCCCACGCACGGGTCTTATTGGACATGGGCCTGGACATCCCCGGCGAGACGGATCTGTTCCGTGCCCCCGTGGCAGAGCGTGTTGGCTCCGAGCTTCAGGACAGGCTGGCGGTGGGGTTTGCCCCCCGCATGACCGGAATCTATGACCCGGCTCAGTTGGCTTACGGTTCGCCTCTGGCGGAGCCGGATGCGCGCCCGACGGCGATTTTTCTCTCGCATTCCCATATAGATCACGACGGCGCTCTGGGCTTTGCGCGGAAGGACCTGCCCGTCTACGCGCACCCGGATACTGTGCGACTGCAGGAGGCCATTGCCGTCTCCGAAACGGGTAGCGTGGGGCATCCGTTGGCGGTTCTGCCCATGAGCGCCCCGGTCACGGTGGGGGACATTACCGTCACGCTGGTTCCGGTCAATCATGACGTCCCTGGGGCCAGCGCGTTCATTGTTGAAACGCCGGATGGCACGCTGGCCTACACGGGGGACATCAATTTCCACCGCGACGGCGGAACACTGAGCGCAGAGTTTGTGCGCCGCGCTGCTGGCGTCACCATGCTGGTCACCGAAACCACCATGCTGTCCTTCCCCGAGCGTTCTGCGGCTGAGGGCGCGGAGCACTTTGAGCCTCGCAGTGAGGACGACGTAATTCGCTTGGCTGGGGAGGCCATGGGCGCTGCCCCCGGACTGGCGCTGCTGAGCATGTACGTGCGTGACGTGGACCGTGCAGAACGCCTGATCCAGGAGGCCACAGCACGCGGGCGCACCTTGGTATGGCCGGGTCAACAGGCTGCTCTCTTGCACCATTTTGGTGTCAGCAATGTGGCAACGTGGGCGGCGGATACTCCCCAGCGGCCGGTCAACGTGCGTGCGCTCGACGCGGTGCTTGATCTGGTGCCTGATCTGCCGCGACGGGTCACGCTGGCCGAGGTGCGGGAATCGCCGTCGTTGTTTGTGATCCAACCGGACGTGGCGGACGTACCCAGCCTGCTGGATCTACCCGTACAGGCCCCGCACCGTCCGGAGGGTCAATGGCTACCGTTCATCCACGCACAGGGGGAACCGCTGGGCCCATTCATGGCCAATTGGCAGCCGTATATGGATTGGCTGGCGGAGCTGGGGATCACGCTGGTGTCCGTTGGCTCCAGTGGGCATGCAACTGGTGCGGCGCTGCACCAGATGGTGGCAGACATTAATCCAGCCGTAGTGGTGCCAATCCACGGGTTCAGGCCAGAGGCGCTGGTGGTGCAGGGAGCGCGGCTACTGCCCGAGTACGGCAAGCGCTATGCGCTGGATGGCACCGAATTGACCAACATGTAGCGTGGCTGTGCTCCCGCCTTGTTCGTGCTCGCGCCACGGCGCTAAGGTGAGGCATGAGCGACTCCGGAACAGCCACCCCTTCTAGTACAGACACTGTTATTGCCGACACGGTGGCGGAATACTTGCAACGGTATTCCTCTGCAGACGCCTGTGCTGCCGAACTGTTGTGTGACCGGCACGATCCTGCCGCCACAGCCTTCACCATCATCGATGAGCACCTGGATTCCTATGCGTTGACGTATGGGGAGCTGGGACTCAAGTCCAGGCAATTCGCGTCGGTGCTCAGTGGGCACGGCGTGGGCCGCGGAGACTGCGTAGCCGTGCTGATGGCCAAGAGTGAGGAGCTGCTGGTGGCCCTCCTGGCCATCTGGCGACTGGGCGCCGTGCACGTACCGTTGTTCACCGCCTTTGCTACCCCTGCCATCAAACTGCGGATGGAGGCTAGCGGAGCCCGCGTGGTGGTGGTAGACCCGGATCAGGTGCAGAAACTGGACGGGACTACCGGCCTGGACGTCATCTTGGCGGACGGGGACTTCCTGCCCGGCCTGGCTGATCAGCCCGAGTTCACTGAGCGCGTGGCCGTAGGCGGCGAGGGGATGCTGGTGCAGCTGTTTACTTCTGGCACCACGGGAAACCCCAAGGGCGTCCCCGTTCCCCTCCGCGCCCTGGCAGCGTTCGAGGCATACATGAATTTTGCTCTGGACGTCACGGCGGAGGACGTCTTCTGGAATGCTGCTGATCCAGGCTGGGCGTACGGGCTGTACTACGGGATCCTGGGCCCGATGGCTGCTGGACGCGCCAACCTGTTGCTGCACGCGGGGTTCTCCACCGAACTGTTTCGCGGCGTCTTCTTCAAGTTCCACGTGAGCAACTTTGCCAGCGCACCCACCGTCTACCGCTCCCTGAGCCGAGACCCCAAGGTCACCGGAATTTCCCTCCGCCGTGCGTCCTCTGCGGGGGAGCCCCTCACGCCCGACGTGAACGTTTGGTCCGCCGCGAACCTGGGCATTGAAGTCCGGGATCACTATGGGCAAACAGAGCTGGGGATGGCCATCTGCAACTGCTGGCATCCAGCGCTCGCAGAGACGGTGAAGCCAGGGTCCATGGGCAAGCCGCTGCCTGGATTCTCCGCAGGAATCGTGGATGGCCAGGTGGCCGTGGACATCACCGCCAGCCCATTAAATTGGTTCACCGAATACGTGAATGCGCCGGAGAAAACCGCGGAACGCTATAGCGAGGACGGCCGCTGGTACCTCACCGGGGACGTGGGCCGAGTGGACGACGACGGCTTCTTCTTCTTCACCTCACGCGATGATGACGTGATCCTGATGGCCGGCTACCGCATCGGCCCGTTTGATGTGGAGAGTGTAATGGTCACCCACCCGCTGGTGGCGGAAGTTGCCGTGGTGGGCAAGCCGGACGAACTGCGCGGTGAGGTGCTGGAGGCCTACGTGGTGCTTACGGACCCGGCTGCGGCCGGGGATGCGCTGGTGACGGAGCTGCAGCAACTGGTGAAGACCGGCTTTGCGGCCCACGCGTATCCGCGGCGAGTCCATTTTGTGCAGGAGCTGCCCAAGACGCCCAGCGGCAAGGTGCAGCGCTTCATCCTGCGCAAACTGGACGATCAGAGCTAGGGCTCACGCCGCGTCTTCGTTACTCAAGGTTTCTACGGGGCCCCTCGCTTGGGGCTTCTACTCGATACCGGCCAGCAGCGCGGACAGCTCCTCGGTGAGCTGTTCGCGCACGCCAGCCGTGCCCACGGCTTGACCGTCGAGCTCATTGACGGGGGCAAGCAGCCGAATGCTGGAAATCAACCAAACGGCGTCAGCATCCAGCAGATCCTCGGGAACCAGCGGCCCGTAGCCCAGCTCCCAGCCAGCCTCTTTGGCTGCACGGAACAGCGCACCCTGAGTGGTGCCGGGCAAAATACCCGTGTCCAACTGGGGAGTGATCAAGCGCTTGGTGACGGTACCGTCGTCGCCCTTTTCGTAGTGGGCCATTAGCACTGAGGAGGTGGGGCCTTCCAGGACCATGCCGTCGCTGCTGGTGAAAATAACGTCGTCATTGCCGTGTTCATGGGCATGGCGCAGGGCGGCCATGTTCACCGCGTAGGAGAGCGTCTTGGCGCCCATGAGCAACCATGGAGCGTCCTGAGCAACCGTGCTGCTGTATCCGCGGTTGAGGAACATCACTTTCAGTCCACTGGCACGCTGCTGGGCGCCCAATGCTGAGGGCGCCGAGACCTGGATCCAGCAGGTGGGAAGCTTCGTTTCCTCGGGGCCGCGAGTGGCCAGCAACTTCACCACTGCCTCGTCCTGGTGGGGCTGCTCAGCGGCGGCTGCTGCGCCTGCCGACCCCGCACCATCCGTGCCTGTCCCGCGAAACTCGGCCAGCGCCGTCGTAATAGCCGCCTTCCACACGTCCGGTCCCGGAATATCCAGCTCCATAATGTTGGCGGAGGAAACCAGCCGGGACAAGTGCGCCTCGAGCTTGCGCACCTTGCCGTTCACCGCCAGCATCGAGTCAAAAATCCCGTCGCCCCGAGTTGCCCCCTGGTCCGTTGCCATCAGCGTGGGAGCAGTAGCATCAGCCACCCGGCCCTGTGGATATGCAGGGTCTAAGAACACAAGAACAGTCATCCCCCCAGCCTACTTCCCCCGTTCGCTGCGCATGTCCCTTTTTTCAGCGCTCCGGTGGACATAACGGTGATATGTCCACGGGAGGTGCGCTCAGCTGGACATGCGCTTCAGAGTCTGGAGGATTCCGGCGGTTTTGGTCTGCATTTCCAGCCATTCTTCGTGCGGTGCGGAGTCCGCAGTGATGGCTCCGCCCGCGCCCAGTGAGTAGTGGATGTCCCCGGCCTCGCCCTGGGCCACCAAGGTGCGGATGGTAACCGAGAGATCCGCGGCTCCTGTAAGCGAAAAGTACCCCACGGCTCCGGAGTAGACACCCCTCGGTACTAGTTCCAACTCATCGAGGATGGCCATGGTGCTGATCTTGGGGGCGCCTGTCATGGACCCGCCGGGGAAGGCTGCTGCCACGGCATCCGCGCGAGACGTGCCGGGGCGCAGCTGAGCGTCGATCGTGCTCACCATTTGGTGCACGCTGGCGTAGCTTTCCACGACGCAGAGCCTGGAAACCCGCAGGGAGTCCGGCACAGCAAACCGGGAAA
>JABBNV010000003.1:32383-33521 GCA_019352125.1 Acidobacteriota bacterium
CAACAGGTCAACGATCATGATGTTCTCGGCCCGGTCCTTGGTTGAGGCCAGCAGCTCCTCGCGCAGTGCCTGATCCACTTCGGGGCGCAGGGTGTCCCGCCGTCGAGTTCCCTTAATCGGCTCAGCCCGGATGGCGCCGTCTGCGGTAATTCGCAGGAAACGTTCCGGCGATGTGGAGTAAATCCGGGTTGTGCCCAGCTGTAGGTAAGCGCCAAATGGCGCTGGGTTGTCACTGCGCAGCTGCGTGTACAGGGGAGGCCCAGCGTGCTGGGGAGACACCCCGTGCAAGGTGGTGGTCAGGCAAATTTCATAGCTATTACCGTCCGCAATCTGCCCCTGCGCTGCGGCGATTTTGGCTTTGTAGACCTCTTCCCCATCGCCGCCAGAGAGCGTCGGCAGAGCGCCGGAGGGACAGCTGGTTTCCGGTGCCGCTGCAGAGGCTGCATCAAGCAAGGCCGCGCGTGCAGTGGCGAGCCACGAGTCATTGTCAGTTCCGAGCGTGAGCAGGTACGTGCACTTGCGCTGGTGATCGACGACGACGGCGCGCCCAGCGAAGAGCAGCATCGCATCAGGGTGCGGGGAGGGTATGTCCGCACCCCCTGTTTCCCGCTTGAGCTCATACCCCAGGTAGCCCAGCCAGCCCAGGGCAAAACCACACTCGTAGTCCCCCGGCATCCGAACGGCTTTTCTGCCCCACTGCGAGCCAAGCCACCGAAAGAACGGTTCCTGAACCCGCACACTCACCCCGCCGCTGCGCACCGTTGTGACGCCGGAGGTATGCTCCGCTACCTGCGCAAAGGTGCCGCCGTCGTCCGCCATGATGCTAAAGCGATTTCTCTCGGTCACGCCATCGCTGGCGGCGTTGGAGCTGTCCAGCCACACCGCATTTTCCGCGGGCGCAAAGAGAGATTCAAAGAGGGCGGGTTCGTTGGGGTGCGCTTGAACAGTTTCCACCATCACCTCCAGACCACGTCGAGCTGCCAGCTCGGGGGCCAGGAGCACCTCAAGAGTGGGGAGGGAGGTGAGCGCGCGCAGCACCGACTCAGCGGCGTCCGTGTGGGCTGCATCGGTGACCAGCACATCCGCGAAATCCGCCGGATTGTCCGCTCGCAGCCACGAATCTTCCTGCTGGGCCCAT
>JABBNV010000167.1 GCA_019352125.1 Acidobacteriota bacterium
CATAGTGACGGGATTGGTTCCGGCGGATTTCCTCCAACACGGCAGCCCCGCAACGGAGTTCATTTACCACCCGGGCCCGTTCTCGTTCATCGTTGCCCTGCTGGCTGGCGCTGCCGGAATGTTGTCACTCATCGGGCGCAAGTCTGCGGTGCTGGTGGGTGTCTTTATCTCCGTGACGACGGTCCCTGCCGCCGGATTTGTGGCCGTCGCCCTCGTCCTGGGCGAGCCAGCGAAGGCCAGCGGTTCGGCCATCCAGCTACTGATCAACCTGGCCGGCATAGTCGTTTCATCCGTGGTGGTACTGATCGCCTACAAACTCGCCCTGCGGCACCGTCGCCTCAACCCAGCGGACGAGGATTAAACGCAACTGGGCCGCAGCAAGCTGCGGCCCAGTTAGACGTTACTGCGACGAATTAGTTCTCTTCGTCAGCAGGCTTCTCTGAAACCAATACCTCGGTGGTGAGCACCAGGGCCGCGATCGAGGCAGCATTCCGCAGGGCGGAGCGCGTCACCTTGACCGGGTCAATGATGCCTGCATCCACCAGGTTTTCGTACTCGCCAGTGGCAGCGTTGAAACCGAAACCGGCTTCCAGCTCGCGGACCTTGTTGACAGCTACATAGCCGTCGTAGCCAGCGTTCTGAGCAATCCAGCGCAGCGGCTCAGCCACGGCACGGCGTACCAATTCCACAGCAGTCTTGGCATCGCCGGTCAGGGCAGCAACCTTGGGGTCATCATTCAAAGCCAATGAAGCCTGCACCAGTGCAGAACCGCCGCCAGCAACAATGCCCTCTTCGAGAGCTGCACGGGTGGAGGACACTGCATCTTCGATGCGGTGCTTCTTTTCCTTGAGCTCAACCTCGGTGGCTGCGCCAACCTTGATCACGCCAATGCCACCAGCCAGCTTGGCCAGTCGCTCTTGCAGCTTTTCCTTGTCCCAATCGGAATCGGTACGGTCCAGCTCGGCGCGAATCTGCTTGACACGATCCGCCACGTCTTGGGCCGTTCCGGCGCCGTCCACGATGGTGGTGTTGTCCTTCGTGACGGTGATGCGACGGGCAGTACCCAGAACCTCCAGGCCAACCTGATCCAGGTTCAAGCCAATCTCCGGTGAGACTACCTGGGCACCGGTCAGAATAGCGATGTCCTGCAGCATGGCCTTGCGGCGATCGCCAAAGCCAGGAGCCTTGACGGCAACCACGTTCAGGGTGCCTCGGATCTTGTTCACGATCAGGGTGGAGAGCGCTTCGCCATCCACGTCCTCAGCAATGATGAACAACGGCTTGGAAGCCTGAAGAGCTTTCTCCAACAGGGGCAGGAACTCCTGGATGCTGGAGATCTTGCCCTGGTTGATCAGGATCAAAGCATCCTCGAGAACTGCTTCCTGGCGCTCTGCATCGGTGACGAAGTAGGGGGACAGGTAGCCCTTGTCGAACTGCATGCCCTCGGTAAGCACCAACTCGGTGGCAGTGGTGGAGGATTCCTCAATGGTGATCACACCATCCTTGCCAACCTTGTCGAACGCTTCGGCCAGCAGTTCACCAATTTCCTTGCTCTGCGCGGAGATGGAAGCAACTTCAGCAACCTGACCGCCCTGAACTTCGCGTGCATTTTCCAGCAGGCGCGCAGCGATGGCCTCAACAGCCACCTCAATGCCGCGCTTGAGATCGCCAGGAGCAGCGCCTGCAGCTACGTTGCGCAGACCTTCCTTGACGAGTGCCTGTGCCAGCACCGTTGCCGTCGTGGTGCCGTCGCCGGCAACATCATTGGTCTTGGTGGCTACTTCCTTGGCCAACTGCGCGCCAAGGTTTTCGTACGGGTCCTCGAGCTCAACTTCGCGAGCAATCGTGACGCCGTCGTTGGTGATGGTGGGTGCACCCCACTTTTTGTCCAGCACAACGTTTCGACCACGCGGGCCAAGCGTCACCTTGACGGTGTTGGCCAGCTTGTCGATACCAGCCTCGAGGGCCCGGCGTGCAGAATCATTGAATTCAAGCTGCTTTGCCATGAGTGTTTATGTCCTTTCAAGCAAATACCCGCGCCGTGATCTGGTGTTGACCAGCGGCGCGGGGATTTGGCACGGAATGTTACTTGACGACGATTGCGAGTACGTCGCGAGCGGAGAGCACCAACAGCTCGTCTCCGCCGGTCTTCACTTCGGTTCCACCGTACTTGGAGTAGATAACGACGTCGCCCACGGCAACATCGATCGGAACGCGGTTACCGTTGTCATCAATGCGGCCGGGGCCCACTGCTACAACTTCGCCTTCCTGCGGCTTTTCCTTGGCGGTGTCCGGGATAACCAGGCCAGAAGCCGTGGTCTGCTCTGCTTCGAGCTGGCGGACAACAATACGATCCTCAAGAGGCTTAATAGAGACCGACACTCGGACCTCTCCTTCATCTACGAATTGGCTAGGGAGCCACCTGAGCCCACCGTCGTCGCGGTGCCGGAGAGCTCTGTGGCAGGTGTTGCTTTCGTTAGCACCCTCCATAGGAGAGTGCTAATACAGACTCTATGTAACCGTTAGCACTCGGTCAAGGCGAGTGCTAACTTTTTTACCGTTTAAGCTGGAGGCATGTCTGCCGACCCGATCTCCGCCCTGTTGACCGCCGAGGGCTGGGATCTCCTCAATTCCCTGGGACCCTATGACGAAAAGGACGCGTTCTCGCTGAACGCGGCACTCCGTAAGCAAGGCCATCCCCCTGAATTAGTGGCTGCCGCCCTCACCCAGGCACGGTTACGGCACAAAGCCGAGGGGAAATTCGGCGAGTTTGCTCGCAGCATGCTGTTCACCCAGGCCGGGCTGGAACAGGCCACGCGATTGCCCGTGGCAGTGCTGCACGCCCAGCGCTTTGCCCGGGCCGGGGTCACCCACGTGGCGGATCTAGGCTGCGGCCTGGGTGCAGACTCGTTGGCCATGGCCGGCATGGACCTGACCGTCACAGCCGTTGAACGGGATGAGACCACCGCCGCCTGCGCCACCCTGAATCTGATGCCATTTCCCTCTGCCACCGTGGTTCACGGGGATGCAGAGAGCACAGACCTATCCGACGTCGACGGCGTGTGGCTGGATCCCGCGCGACGGGAAACGTCCACCTCTGGGACTACACGTTTGTTCGATCCGGAGGCTTTTTCGCCCCCGCTATCTTTTGTTGAGGCATTGGCCAATAAGGGCCGCGCCGTGGGAGTAAAGATGGGCCCGGGCCTCCCCCATGAGGCAATTCCAGCCACGGCAGAGGCTCAGTGGGTCTCCGTGGACGGGGATGTGGTGGAAGCGGCTCTGTGGTTCAACGCCGTGGCCCGGCCCGGTATCAAGCGCGCGGCCTTGGTGATTGGCTCGCATGGCTCTGCCGAGCTCACCAGCGAGGTGGCCTACGAATCCGGGAACCAAGCCGTCTCGGTGGGCGCAGCCGAAGGCTACCTCTATGAGCCGGACGGAGCCGTGATCCGGGCTGGCCTGGTGGCGGACTTGGCAGCACTCCTGGACGGCCACCTAGTGGATGAGCACATTGCCTACATCTGTGCGCCAGCTCTGGCGGCCACACCCTTTGCCAAGGCCTACAAGATACTTCGGGTGGTCCCCTACAACGTCAAGGCGCTCAAGGCTTGGGTTCGGGCAGAACGCATTGGCGTGCTGGACATCAAGAAGCGCGGCACCGCCGTGACCCCGGAGGAGCTCCGCAAGCAGCTCCTCACGGGCTCGGGCAAGGGTCCCAACAAGGCCACGCTCATACTGACCCGGATCGGTGACGATCGAGTCGCCATGATTGTTGAGCCCCTGTAGCCCCTGTTCCCAACAAGAACTAGGAGCGGGAGAACTCTGAGGCTGCCCGCACTTGTTCGGGAGTGGGCCGCACCCCGGTATAGAGCACAAACTGCTCCTCTGCTTGGATGGCAATGACCTCTGCCCCCGTGATGACTTTTTTGCCGGCCGCACGCGCGGCACGGATCAAGGGGGTCTCGGAGGGAAGCGCGACGACGTCGAAGATCACCTGCGCATTGGCGATCGCGCCGTCGTCGTATGCTTGAGCATCTTCCTCAGCGCCCGCCATGCCCAACGGAGTGACGTTGACCAGCACCTCCGCAGTACTGGAACCAATCTCGGCCTGCCAAGTGAAACCATACTGCTCGGCCAGCGACTGCCCCTTGGCTGCGTTGCGTGCCACCACCGTCAAATTGGTGAAGCCAGCGTCACGGAATGCAGCCACCACAGCCTTGGCCATGCCACCAGAACCACGCAACACTACGGATTGGGCTGGATCAAGCTGGTGCTCGCTCAACAAGCGCGCAATGGCCAAGTAATCAGTGTTGTAAGCCGTGAGCACGCCGTCATCGTTGACAATGGTGTTGACCGAATCAATAGCCTTCGCGGAGGCATGCAGCGCGTCCACCAGGGCAATGACGTCCTCCTTATAGGGCATCGAGACGGCAGCGCCACGAATGGGCAGACCTCGAATTCCCGCTACAGCCTGCGCCAAATCAGTGGGGGCAAATGCCTTGTACACAAAGTTCAGGCCCAACTCGTCATAGAGATAGTTGTGAAACCGCGTGCCGATGTTGCTGGGCCGTGCGGCGATGGAAATACAGAGCGTCATATCCTTGTTCAAAATTGGCACCCTCCCATTGTGAACTAGAATTGCCACAGCTTTTAACGTGTTTCACACGTCCCCGTTTACCGTGCGGGAACCCCTAACTGTGCTGGAGGAGTGCCCCCTTGATCGAGTTTGCTTCTTCACAGCAGTCCACCCTTGGCGTCGAATGGGAACTGGCCCTGGTGGATGGCGCCACGGGAGAACTCATCCCGGCGGCCGATGAGGTACTGGCTGCCATTGGCAAAAACCACCCAGAAATTGCCGCCGATGGGCAACATCCGCACATCAAGCAGGAGCTGCTGCTCAATACTGTTGAACTGGTGACGGATGTGTGCAACACGGTGGGGCAAGCCAAGGCAGATCTGGCACGCAATCTCAACATAGTTCGCGAAGCGGCAACACCGCTGGGCGTAGAACTCATGTGCTCCGGGACCCACCCTTTCAGCCACACGCAACATCAGGCAGTGACGGACAAGGAGCGGTATTCCAAGCTCATCGACCGCACCCAATGGTGGGGATCGCAAATGGTGATCTACGGTGTGCACGTTCACGTGGGTTTGGATAACGTCAACAAGGCCATGCCCGTCATCGACGGTCTGGTGAACTATTTTCCCCATTTCCAGGCACTTTCTGCCTCTTCCCCCTACTGGAACGGGGAGGACACCGGCTATGCCTCGCAACGCGCGCTCATGTTCCAGCAGCTTCCCACGGCCGGGCTCCCCTTCCAGTTTCCGGACTGGGCGGGCTACGAAGCCTACGTGGCAGATATGTTTACCACCGGCGTCATTGACTCCATCAATGAAATCCGCTGGGACATCCGCCCGGTGCCGCACTTTGGCACGGTGGAAATGCGTATCTGCGATGGGCTTTCCACGCTGGAAGAAGTGGGTGCCATTGCAGCCCTGGCCCAATGCCTGGTGGATGATTTTTCCACCACGCTGGATAACGGCGGCAGCATCCCCACCATGCCGCCGTGGCACGCGCAGGAAAACAAATGGCGCGCTGCCCGATACGGGCTGGAAGCCATCATCATTCTGGATGCGGCTGGCAATGAGCGCCTGGTGACCGAGGATATTTACGAGCTGCTGAACAAGCTGGAGCCAGTGGCGGCGAAGTTGGGCTGCTCGGATGAATTGCGCGATGTCGAGAATATTTTGCGCCACGGTGCAGGGTACCAGCGTCAGCGCGACGTTGCCCGAGCCAACAACGGTGCCCTGCGCCCCGTGGTGGAGGACCTGGTAGCCCGCCTCAAACTATAGGGAAATGCTGGTCACTGGGAGCGAGGAATCCGGTGCGAAGCCCAGCCCGCTTGGCGCCACTGCGCGCATGACCAGTTGAGCCCCCAGCGCGGCCACCATGGCCCCATTGTCAGTACAGAGCTGCGGCGCCGGCACCAGCAGCCGAATCCCTGCAGCCCTCAGCCGAGCGGAAGCTAGTTCCCGCAACCGAGAGTTTGCCGCCACTCCGCCGCCCAACAACACCGTTTCGATACCGGATTCGCGGCACGCCAGCACGGCCTTGGCGGTAATAACATCCAGCACGGCTTCCTGGAAGCTGGCGGCGATGTCCGCTACAGGGACTGGAGCTCCTGCAGCCTCGTAGCCTTCTACACA
>JABBNV010000168.1:0-3471 GCA_019352125.1 Acidobacteriota bacterium
CGGGCCACCTTTGATCTGCACCGCGATGACGAACAGTTTTCCACCGACTTGCTACACTCCGGGGCTGTCATGGCAGCAGTAACTGCCTCGCCGATACCGGTGCAAGGTTGTAGGGTGGAGCGACTCGGAACCATGCGCTACCTGGCCGTAGCCACGGAAGAGTTTGCTGAGCGCTGGCGGGATCGGACCGGCAAGAGTCTCGACTGGCTGGCCGCGGCACCGCGGGTAGATTTTGACCGCAAGGATACGTACCAGGAGAGCTTTCTAGCCAAGCTGCTGCCAGATTCAACAACCCCGCGGGTTGGCCACTTCATCCCAGCATCCACCCAATTTGCCGACGCGGTGCGGTTGAGTTTGGGCTGGTCTCTCTTGCCGGAGGCACAGTGCCGTGCGGACTTGCGTTCCGGGCACCTGGTTGAGCTGGCCCCAAAACTCCCCCACGATGTTGACCTACATTGGCAGCGCTGGTCCATCCCCTCCCCCATCCTTGACACGGTAAGCGCGGTAGTCGGGGCAACCGCAGCGAAATTTCTGCGCTGAGCTGCGGCGCCGCACTACTGCGAGCGTTCTAGGCTGGTCTCCGGGCAACTACACAAATTCGAACGTGAGGGACTGCACATGAAAAACGTAACTCTGGGCGACGAGCTCACCGTCAGCGCTCTTGGTTTTGGCGGGATGGCTCTGACTCCCGTCTATGGTGAGGCTGATCCGGCAGAATCGCTGGCCACACTTGAGCACGCGGTGGACGTGGGTGTCACCTTTTTGGACACTGCCAACGTCTATGGCGGCGGCAGCAACGAAGAGCTCTTTGCGAAGTTGTTGAAGCACCGTCGAGCGGAAGTTCAGCTCGCCACCAAATTCGGCATTGCGGGTAACCTGGGTGCCTCCGTGCGCGAGGCGAGGGGGGACGCTGCCTACGTCCGGACGTCTGTGGAGGAGTCCCTGACCCGTTTAGGAACGGACTTTATTGACCTCTACTACGTTCACCGCAGGGATGTGCGGGTTCCTATTGAGGAAACTGTAGGAGCCATGGCGGAGTTGGTGCTGGCCGGGAAAATACGCCACATTGGGCTCTCAGAAGTCACTGCGGACGAGCTTCGTGACGCTTACGCTGTGCACCCCATTGCTGCAGTTCAGAGCGAATGGTCCATTTGGAGCCGGGACGTAGAGTCGCAGGTGGTGCCAGCCGCTGCGGAATTGGGTGTGGGTTTCGTTCCCTATGCCCCGCTGGGCAGAGGCTTCCTCACCGGAACGGTCTCCAGCGAGACCATTGGCAAAGACGATGGCCGGCACAATTTTCCCCGATTTACGACAGAACTGTTGGCTGCCAACGAATCCGTAGTGGAGACGGTTCGGGCCGTGGCCAGGCAGCAGTGCGAGGAAAGGGAAGGCACGACGCCGGCCCAGATTGCGTTGGCATGGTTGCTGGCTCAGGCCCGGTGCCACAACCTACCCGTGGTGCCTATCCCGGGCACGCGCCGGGCTGCACGCGTCGATGAAAACATTGGGGCTCTGGGCCTTGTCCTCACCTCCGAGCAGCTAGAACGGCTCAATCAGGCGGCTGACGGCGTGGTGGGTGCTCGTAGTGCGGATCCGAGGTGGGTTTCGCAAGGCCGAGAGTAGCCACGTGGCGCTATCCAGGGTCTAGACTGACGCGCAAAGGTTCACTCGCATAGTCAGGACCAAGGGAGGTCCCCATGAGCACGCCCCACGTCAACGGATCCATCTGGCGGCGAAAGCCCATCGCCGAAATGGATGACGAAAGCGAAAAAAGCGGACTGTTCAAGAGTCTGGGTCTGTGGCAATTGACGGCAATCGGTGTGGGAGGCATCATCGGTGTCGGCATTTTCACGCTGGCTGGCGTGGTGGCGCACGGAGACGCCGCCCACCCTGCCGTTGGGCCCGGGGTGCTGATCTCGTTCCTGGTTGCCGGGCTCGCTTCGGCAGCTGCGGCCCTCTCCTACGCGGAGTTTGCTGGCATGATCCCCCGAGCCGGCTCGGCCTATACCTATGGGTACGTCGCTTTGGGGGAGATCGTGGGCTGGTTTATTGGCTGGGATTTGCTGCTTGAATACATTGCCATTGTGGCCGTCGTCGGCATTGGAATTTCCGGCTATCTTGACGCATTCCTGTCAGGTTTTGGGATCCAGCTGCCCTCGGCAATCACCACCACGGCGGACGACGGCGGGGTCATCAACCTTCCCGCGATTGTCATCTGCCTGCTGGTCACCTGGATTTTGAGCCGAGGCACCAAAGCCTTTGGACGATTCGAGCTGGCCGTGGTGGCGGTGAAGATTGTCTTGATTCTCTTCATTGCAGGCTTGGGTATGTTCTTTATCAACACCCACAACTACACACCATTCCTCCCCAACGGGTTCCTGCCGGTGATGGGTGGAGCGGCCACCGTTTTCTTCGCAGTCTTTGGCTACGACGCCATGAGTACCGCTGCGGAGGAAGCAACTGACGGCAAGAAACACATGCCGAAGGCAATCATCATGTCCCTGGTGATTGCGATGATTCTGTACGTGGCCGCCACGCTGGTGCTCACTGGCATGCAGAATTACAAGGACATCGACCCGAAAGCGGGCTTCGCCTCTGCTTTCAGTAGCGTGGGGTTGCCCGTTATTGCCAGCATCATCTCGGTGTTTGCTGTGCTGTCCATCCTGACCGTGATGCTCACGTTCCTGCTGGGTGTCTCGCGGGTGTGGTTCTCGATGAGCCGTGATGGGCTGCTCCCCAAGTGGTTCTCCAAAGTGGATCACCGCGGGGTACCGCAACGAGTCACCTGGATTGCTGGCCTTGGCTCCGCATTCTTGGCCGGCATCTTCCCAATCCGTTTGGTTTCTGACCTAACAAATATTGGCATCCTGGCGGCCTTCGTGGTGGTCTGCATTGCCGTGATTGTGTTCCGGAAAACCAAACCGGATGAGCCACGGACCTTTCGCCTGCCATGGATGCCAGTGGTACCAATCTTTGGCATTGTTGCCTCGCTAGCCCTGATAGCCAGCCTGCAATGGGAAACGTGGCTGCGCTTTGTAGTCTGGCTCATCATTGGGCTCATTGTGTACTTCACTTACGGGCGCAAGCATTCAGTGATGAATCCGGACAGCCCACGGCACCAGGACGTCGCGGAGCCACCCAGCCGGTAGTCTTGACGAATGCGTAAGAAAACGGATTGGGCGGACCTGACGTTCCAGTTCCTCAGCTTTGCCGTCATGTGCCTGATCCTGTCCGTGGCCCGGCTGCCCTTTGTTGGCAAGATTTTGTTGGCGTTTGCCGCGTCAGTCTTGCTGAGCTTTTTGTGGGCACAAGGCCGGAAGATGTGGCGGAAACGCCGTGCCGAACCGCGCCGCATCCGCGTAGTTTCCGTCAAGAACGCGGACGATTAGCTCATGGACATCATTCGCTATGCCGCGTTGAAGACCAGCCGGTGGTCCAATGGCGGGGGCATTACCCGCGTGCTGGCCAGCT
>JABBNV010000168.1:3481-6190 GCA_019352125.1 Acidobacteriota bacterium
AGCTCCGGAGAGACCAACCCGGCCTGGCGAGTCAGCATTGCCGAAGTCAGCAAGGCTGGCCCGTTTTCAGAGTTTGCCGGGATGGACCGGGTGCTGACGGTCATCTCCGGAGAAATGGTGCTGCTGAGGGTTGACGGGGTTGACCACCCACTCGAAAAGTACCGGCCGTACAAGTTTTCCGGAGATTCAGACTCGTCCGCATCGCTGCCCACTGGGGAGATCCTGGACCTGAATGTGATGACCCGGCGCGGGGAGTTCAAGGGGTTCACCACCATTTTGGAGCTATCCAAGAAGCGGCCTCACCCGGTATTTGAGGGGCAATACGCCGTCCTGCTGGAGGGCTCGGCCAAGGTTGCCGAAGCTGCTGGGGCTGCCAGAGTTGACGCCGTGAGCACATCCGCGAGCGAGTCCACTTCGGCTCCCACGGCTGCAGCCGAAGTGGAGCTGGGACTCTATGACGCCGTCGTCGGTTCTGTAGCCGCGCCAGAAATCTCCGGCCGTGGGTTCCTGGCCGTCGTCACGATCGAACCCGTTTAACCTCAAACGCTAACGCGGAAGTGGTCGCTAAAACGGGGTTTTAGCGACCACTTGAGCACTAGCGTTGGGGAAGTTAGGCTTTAGCGGCCGCGTCGCTGGTTGGACGCCGGAGCCGAAGCTCGGCGAGGTCCACCTGAACGCGCTGCGCCACCGCTGCCACCCTTGCCACCGGCTGCGTTGAAGCTTCCGCCGGATGTTCCACCCGTGTTGGATGACCAGACAGCAGCCGAACCACCTGCGCGAGGTGCGGATGTGCGTGCTGCACCGGTGCGCGCACCGCCACTGCGGGCGCCACCGGAGGCACGGCCACCTGCACCATTTCCGCCACGGCTTGCCGGAGCGTCATTGCGGTGCTCTGCGCCGGTAGCTGCTCGCTTGGGTCCGCGTGCAACGTCATCGCCGCGAGCTTCCGAAGAGCGTCCCTCGCCACGGCTGTCACCGCGTGCGGGACGTCGTCCGCCGTTGCCACCTTCTGAACCAAAGCGGGGTGCCTGTGGCTGATCCCTGCGACGATCCTCGCGGTTTCCACCAGTGGATCCGGCTGTTCCGGCAGATGGCTCAGCCGAAACCCTGCCGCGTCCACCACGACCGCCACGGCCTCCTGCAGCCGGAGCTGCTCCGGAGCGACGAGCGCGCTTACGCTCAGCGTTGGCTCCAGTGGAGGTGCCACCGCCCTGCGGAGCCTTTGCTGCCATCAAGGCAGCGCGGGTTCGCGGGTCAATCTTGTCTGCAACGGCGCCAACCAGCTTGGCCACCAACGGTGAGGTAGCCGTGACACGCTCAAAGGAGACGTCCACGCCAGCGGCACGCATGAGCTTCTTGACGTCACTCTGCTGCTCGGGCAATGTAATGGTCACCACGGTTCCGTCGGAGCCGGCACGCGCGGTGCGGCCCGAGCGGTGCAGGTATGCCTTGTGCTCGGTGGGCGGATCCACATGGATCACCAATTCGACGTCGTCGACGTGTACGCCGCGAGCGGCCACATCGGTGGCTACCAAAACGCGCACGTCCCCACTGGCGAATTCTGCCAGGTTGCGGTCGCGTGCGTTTTGGGAAAGGTTGCCGTGAAGATCGACGGCGGGGATCCCGGCGTCGGTCAGCGTCTTGGCAAGTTTGCGCGCATGGTGCTTGGTGCGCATGAACAACATGCGACGCCCGGAACCGGAAGCCAATTCAACAATGAGCTGCTTCTTGACGGTCTGATCATTGACCACCAACACGTGGTGTTCCATGGTGGTGACAGCGGCCTGAGGGTCATCAACTGAGTGGGTCAGCGGGTTCGCCAGGTAGCGCTGCACAATCTTGTCCACGCCGTTATCCAGCGTTGCGGAGAACAGCATGCGCTGCCCCTGCGTGGGGGTCTTGTCCAACAGGCGCTTGACTACCGGAAGGAAGCCCAGGTCAGCCATGTGATCGGCCTCGTCCAGCACAGTGATTTCTACTGATTCGAGGGTGATGATCTTCTGGTTCATGAGGTCTTCGAGACGGCCCGGGCAGGCAATAACGATGTCAATGCCGGCGCGAAGGGCCTTTTCCTGACGTGCCTGAGGCACTCCACCGTAAATAACGGTGGTGGTGAGACCCAGCGCTTTGGCCATCGGCTCAATGGTGTTGTTGATCTGTGTGGCCAGCTCACGGGTAGGTGCAAGCACCAGGCCCAACGGACGGCCTGGCTTGCGACGGTATGCCGCTTCGCCTTCTGCCAATCGAGCAACCAAAGGGAGCGCGAAGGCAATGGTCTTTCCGGAGCCTGTGCGGCCACGGCCCAGAACATCGCGGCCACCAAGGGTGTCCGGCAACGTCTTGATCTGGATGGGGAATGCAGTCTCGATTCCCTGCGCCGCCAAGGAGGCAACGAGGGGCTTGGGCACGCCAAGGGCAGCAAAAGTTGTCATGAAGAATGGTTACTTTCGTAGCAACAGCTTCCCGATACTAAAGAATCAGAAGCTGATTCGGCCCCCGGCGCCTGTTGGGCCAAGGGTTCGCCGAAGAAAAAGTCAGACGGTCAACCGGAATGATCGGGACCATGCGAATGCGTTCATCGACGCAGGATGTGCCTCACACATGAAATTGGCGCCTTCGCGGCGCCGTCATTGCACATCAAGTAGTTCTAGCATAGCAGGGTAGAGCGAAACGAGCAGGAGATAGGCGACCAGGGGCAGAGAGAAAAGC
>JABBNV010000169.1:0-1061 GCA_019352125.1 Acidobacteriota bacterium
CGCGTGACGGTGGGGAGCGTAAGCCTTATGGTGACCGTCCCGCGCGTGAAGGTGGTCCTCGGCAGGAGTGGAAGCCCCGTGAAGGTGGGGAGCGTAAGTCCTTCGGTGATCGTGGCCCACGCCAGGAGTGGAAGCCCCGCGAAGATCGTCCGGCACCCACACGTAACGCTGGCGATCTCCGCAGCGCCAACCGTCCGGACCGGGAACGCTCGCCCGAGATTGATGAAGACGTCACAGGTACCGAGCTGGACCGGGTCACTCGCGCCCAGCTACGTACCCTCGAAACCGTTAACAATGAGTGGGTTTCCAAGCACTTAGTCATGGCTGGTCGATTGATCGATGATGAGCCCGAGCTGGCTTTTCAGCATGCCCTGGCCGCTAGCCGTCGTGGCGGCCGCTTGGCTGCCGTGCGCGAAGCTGTGGGCCTCACCGCCTATGCGGCCGGTCACTACGGCGAAGCCTTGCGCGAATTCCGTACCTACCGCCGTATCAGTGGTTCCAACGAGCACCTGCCAGTAATGGCTGACTGCGAACGCGGTCTGGGACGCCCGGATCGCGCGCTGGACGTGGCTCGCTCTGAAGACGCCGCAACGCTGGACACCAATGGCAAGGTCGAAATGGCCATTGTCGCTTCCGGCGCCAGAGCTGATTTGGGCGAGTTGGAAGCGGCCGTGGCTGCGCTGGAAATCCCGCAGTTGGATATCAACCGTGCCTTTTCATACAGTCCGCGGCTCTTCCGCGCCTACGGCGATGCGTTGACTGCCGTGGGCCGCAAGGAGGAGGGCCAAAAATGGACCCGCCAAGCAGCTGTTGCAGAAAAGGCGCTCGGGATCGACGAAGACGATGACGATGAGCCGTTCATTGTGGACCTGGATGAGGGCGCCGAATCGGCTGAGCTCTTGCCTGCCAAGGCCGTGAGCTCCCAGCCAGAACCTAAGGAAGCATCGGAGGCTGACCAAATTGACACTTCGGAATCTACCCCTGACGATGCCGCAGCGGACAACTCAGTAAGCGACGCGACACATGAGGCAGCTGGCGAGGACGCCCAGACGGATGACTAG
>JABBNV010000169.1:1071-5806 GCA_019352125.1 Acidobacteriota bacterium
CCCTAATAGCCAGCGCCTGCCGCCCACCTACGGTGCACTAGTCGTGCGTGTGGTGCCCAACTCCCCCGTCGCCACACAACTGCGCAAGCATGACGTGATTATCGAGGTCAACGGCCATCCGATACGCGACGTAAGCGACGCGACACATGAGGCAGCTGGCGAGGACGCCCAGACGGATGACTAGCGGCGGGAACGCAAAACCCCTGATTGCGGGTTTTGACGCGGTACTTTCGGATCTTGATGGCGTGGTCTATTCCGGCCCGCATGCGATTCCTGGCGCCGTTGAGGCCCTGACAAAGCTGAAGAACGACGGCGTCAAGCTGGCATATGTGACCAACAACGCCTCCCGCACGCCGGCGCAAGTTGCGGACCACCTGACCGAATTAGGAGCTCCGGCCACTGAGGAAACAGTGGTCAGCTCCTCTCAGGTGGGCGCAGCCTTGTTGGCAGGCCGTTACCCGGCTGGCAGCAAAGTTCTGATCATCGGTTCTGCAGCACTGGCCCGCGAGGTAGAACTCGTAGGGCTGGTACCCGTCCACAGAGCGGACGACGGCGCCGCCGTCGTGATTCAGGGTTTTGACCCGAATCTTGGCTGGAAGGACCTGGCCGAGGCGTCGTTTGCCATTCAGAATGGCGCGGATTGGGTGGCCACCAACACGGATGCAACTATTCCGCAGGCGCGCGGAGTCGCCCCAGGAAACGGTTCGCTGGTAGCTGCCGTGGCGGCTGCAACAGGGGTAAAGCCCACCGTGGCTGGCAAACCAGAAGCTCCCCTTTTCAACGCTGCTGCGGAACGGCTGGGCGCCAAGGTTCCGCTGGTAGTGGGGGACCGGTTAGACACGGACATCCGTGGTGGGAACAACGCCAAGATGGCCACCGCCATGGTGCTGACTGGTATAGATTCACGCGAGTCAGTGCTGGCGGCGTGTACCGCCGAGCGTCCCACTTTCCTCTTGCCGGATTTGAGCCACCTTTTCAGTGCCTATCCAGCTGTGACGGAATCCGGGACGAGCTTCACCTGCGGGGACAGCACTGCGGAGGTTGTGGGGGAGACGGTTCGCATCCATGGCTCCAAGGACAACGTTGACTCGTGGCGCGCAGCGTGTGCAGCCTGGTGGGAAGCGAATCCGGACGCGGAATCAGCTACCTACCCTCAGCTGCAATGGAACGCGAGCAGTTAAGCTCTAGTCATGGCCGTTTCGAAGATAGGCTCCAATAATTCTGCCGAGCAGGAACCTCTGACTCCTGGCGTACCCACCCCGTGGCCGGATCAAGTCCCCGCGACGGCGGATGCTGCGGTGGACGCAATTCTGGCTCCCCTGGTGGATCTCCCCAATGCCCCGGTGGCGAGCCATCAGGAGGTCTTTTCGCAGATGTATGACGCGCTCAACAGGGACCTCAATGCGGAACCAGCTCACTCTCCGGCAAAGCCCGGGGGGAACCCTTAGATGGCTCGTCTGGATCAAGAACTGTTTGCGCGGGGCCTTGCCCGGTCCCGCACTCATGCAGCAGAAGTCATCGCAGCGGGACGGGTAACCTCTGCAGGCCAGCTGCTCGGCAAGGCCTCCGTCCGCATCTCGGCGGAGCAGGATTTGCAGGTAGCGGACGACGGCGGTGATGAGTATGCCTCCCGGGCCGCCCACAAATTGGTGGGTGCGTTGGCAGCATTTCCCCACGTGGCTGTGGAGGGACTGCGCGTGTTGGATGCTGGCGCGTCGACGGGCGGATTTACGGATGTACTTTTGCGCCGCGGGGCTGCCGAAGTAGTGGCAGTTGACGTGGGCCATGACCAGCTGGTGTCGGCCTTGAGGGCGGATCAACGCGTGCGCGTGTATGAGGGAATGAATATCCGCTACATGAGCCCTGAGGATATTGGCGGCCAGGTTGATCTGACAGTGGGGGATCTTTCCTTTATCTCGCTCACACTCGTGTTGGCCCCCCTGGCTGCGGCGACGCGTGCCGGTGGTGAACTGCTGCTGATGGTGAAGCCGCAGTTTGAAGTGGGCAAAGATCGGCTGGCGCGCACTGGCGTAGTCGGTTCAGAAGTGGAGCGCCGACGGGCCGTGGGCATGGTGGCCAGTGCCGCCGTCGAACTTGGCCTTGACTTGCAGGGCCTTGCGCCCAGCCCGTTGCCTGGCCAAGACGGAAACGTGGAATACTTTTTGCACCTTCGCACGGCGCCCGACGGAAAGTCAGTCAGCGGCGATATGCTCGAACAGAAGAGCAGGCTCGGCGCTGACCCCGTGGCGGCATTGCTTGATGGTCTCTGGCCTCAGATGGCCACGGATCGCTAACCAACCTATTGATCGGAGCGCGATGAGCAGGCAGATATTAATTCTGGCCCACACTGGCCGCCAAGAATCCATGAAGGTTGCGCTAGAAGCATGCTCACAATTGCACGATGCAGGCTTGACTCCGGTAATGATGCGGGACGAACTTGAGGACATGTACACCCATTTTGGCCCGCAGAAAGTGCCGGCGAAGGTGCTGGGTGTAGAGGTAAAGCTTCACGACGTTGAGCTGGTGATGGTGCTAGGTGGGGACGGGACCATCCTGCGCGCCGCAGAGGAAGTACGGGGCACCTCGGTACCCCTGCTCGGAGTGAACCTGGGCCATGTGGGCTTCCTGGCTGAAAGCGAACGCGCGGATCTTGAACAGACGGTGGCGGCTGTGGTGCGCCGTGAATACACCGTTGAAGAACGAATGACGCTAGACGTGACGTTGTGGGTGGATGGGGACAAGAAAGCCCACACATGGGCGCTGAACGAAGTCTCAGTGGAAAAGGGCGACAGGGAACGGATGCTGGAGGTAGTCACGGAAGTTGACGGCCGTCCGCTGAGTTCTTTTGGTTGCGACGGCGTGGTCATGGCAACGCCCACCGGTTCTACAGCCTATGCGTTCTCAGCCGGAGGGCCCGTGGTGTGGCCGGACGTGGCGGCATTGTTGATGGTGCCTATCAGTGCGCATGCTCTCTTTACCAAACCCCTGGTGGTTTCGCCGGAATCCACCCTGGCTGTGGAGGTGCTCGATAGAACCAACGCGCACGGGATCATGTGGTGCGATGGGCGCCGATCTTGGCCGCTACCACCCGGTTCCAGAATTGAAGTGCGCCGTTCCGAGGAACCGGTACGCCTGGCGCGAATGAAACAAGCACCCTTCTCAGCACGGTTGGTGCGTAAATTTCAATTGCCCATTCAGGGTTGGCGGGGGCCCCTTGCAGAGTCCGAATCTGCAACGGCTACTACGTCGCCGATCCCTGTGCTGCCCAATTCCAAACCCAAGATTGCGCTCTTTAACGGCGAAGTCGTGCCCATAGAAAGTCAGCAGGACGGGCTCTCATGATCGAAGAAATCAGAATCCGGAACCTGGGGGTGATCGCCGAGGCGACACTGCCCCTGGGCCCAGGCCTCAGCGTGGTTACCGGCGAAACCGGTGCTGGCAAGACCATGGTGGTGACCGCTGTGGGGCTGTTGCTAGGTGGCCGGGCTGACGCTGGCGCTGTGCGGGTGGGCGCGAAGTCCGCCTCCGCGGAGGCCTCGCTGGTGCTGCCGGAGGGGCATGCTGCGCTTTCGCGGGCGCAGGAGGCTGGTGCGGAAACAGAAACCTTCGACGGCGGCTCTGGTCGAGCCGTTGAGTTGATCCTGGGCCGAACAGTGAATTCTGACGGGCGTAGTCGTGCACAATTAGGCGGCCGCAGCGCCCCCATCGGCACCCTTGCCGAGGTGGGGGAGGCACTGGTGGTGGTGCATGGCCAATCGGATCAGATTCGGCTCAAGAGCGCCTCTGCCCAAAGGCATGCCCTGGACTCATTTGCCGGCGAAGCGTTAGCGGCAAAACTCGCCGAATATCAGCTGGCGTACCACCGCTGGCAGGACGCGGCAGCGGAGTTGGAGACCATCCAAACCACTAGTCGTGAACGCCTCCGGGAAGCTGAAAGCCTCCGCGAAGCACTCCGCGAAATCGACGCCTTGGAGCCCGAGCCGGCCGAAGATGAAACGCTCAAGGCCGAGTCCATCAAGCTCTCCAACGTGGAGGGTTTGCGCCTGGCTGTGACGGCGGCCAGCGAAGCTCTGGTGACAGAAGATTTTGGCGATGGCGATGACGCCACCACCCTGGTGGACACGGCCAAGCGGGCGTTAGAGTCCGTCGCTGAGCACGATGAGACCCTGCGGGAATCCGCGGCGCAACTCCGCGAGGCGGGGATCCTACTGGCGGACGTGGCAACCTCACTGGGCAGCTACAGTGCTGCGCTTGACGCTGACCCCGGGCGGCTGGCTGCCATTGAGGACCGGCGCGGTGCGCTGGCCGTACTGCTGAGAAAGTATGCTCCCACCATCGATGAGGTGCTGGCCTGGGCAGACGAAGCGAGAGCCCGGCTGGAGCTGCTCAGCGACGATTCAGCACGGATCGCCGAGCTCGGCACCGAAGTGGCGGAGCTGGATGCTGCCTTGACCAAGCAAGCGCAAGGGCTGACGTCCCTGCGCACCAAAGCGGCCAAGTCTCTGGGACAGTCCGTCAGCGCAGAGTTGAAGGCGCTGGCCATGCCGGACGCAACATTGCACATCCTGATAGAGCCAGCGGGCCAGCGGACGCTGCACGGAGCAGACACCATTTCGTTTCGGCTGCAACCGCACCAGGGGTCGGAGCCCCGGCCGCTGGGCAAGGGAGCCTCCGGTGGAGAGCTCTCCCGGGTCATGCTGGCCATTGAAGTGGTACTGGCCGCGGTGGATCCGGT
>JABBNV010000169.1:5816-6174 GCA_019352125.1 Acidobacteriota bacterium
GTGCCTACATTCGTGTTCGATGAGGTGGACTCTGGCGTGGGTGGCAAGGCCGCCGTCGAAATTGGCAGGCGACTGGCCATGCTGGCACAACATGTTCAGGTTCTGGTGGTCACCCATCTGCCTCAGGTAGCGGCCTTTGCTGACAGACACATTCAAGTCACCAAAACGTCCGGCGATGGGTTCACCTCCTCTGACGTGGTGCTCCTTGACGACGAAGGCAGGGTCCGTGAGCTAGCCCGAATGCTGGCCGGTCAAGAAGAATCCACCACCGCGCAGGCTCATGCGCAGGAATTGCTGGCAGACGCGCGCATTAATAAATGACGTCATAGACCGGCGGCGTGACGGAACCGACCGCGTG
>JABBNV010000170.1 GCA_019352125.1 Acidobacteriota bacterium
CCTCGCGCAGCATTCGCAGGAAATACGTATGAAGAGCGGTTCAGAACCATTCCCTGAGCTGATGACCACTGGTTCCTTAAACGCGTAACGCACGCCGGGGTATCCCTGACGTGCGTTACATGTACTTCAAGCTGTCGGTTTAGCCTGCTGCGTGAGCACAGCCCCACGGGCCCAAGCCAGCCTTGGCGTAGTACGTGTTGGCTACGGCAATCTGCTGTTCCTTGGAAGCCAGATCCGGACGGGAGGCGTATGCTCCACCGCCGTTGGCCATCCAGGAACTGATATCAAACTGCAGGCCACCGTAATAACCGTTGCCGGTGTTGATGGACCAGTTTCCGCCGGATTCACACTGGGCAATCTTGTCCCACATGGCTTCGTTCCCCATGGCCGGGGCAGCTGCGCCCGTTGTTGTTGCCGGGGCTGCGGCTGCGGGTGTTGCCGCAGGACGGTCCTTGCCACCAACGGTGATCATTTCGGTCACCGGTTGCTGCGTGACCGTTTCGCCGTCGGCTGTGCGGGAAACTTCCTTGCCGTCCACGGTGACAACCTTGAACTTCTTGTCCACATGGCCCACCACGCCAGCCTGGGTGGTGGTCTTCTGATCCTTGAACATGTTCGGGTCAGTGGTGGTTGTGGTCTGGAAGGGAACATCCTCCGTGACGGTCACGGTGCCGTCCGGGTTCACGCGGGAAATCTGAATCACCATGTCATCCACCAGCGGGGCATCGGGTGCCTGGAAGAGGATGTCATGGGCGCCCACGGTAATTCCGGCCGCATCCAGCACTTGGCGCACGTTGGCCGCCGTCGTCGTCGTGGTAATCACCTTGCCATCCGCCACAATCCGAACGGTCTTAGGCGTGGTGATTTCGATGACGTCACTGCTGGCCAGGGTCATATCGCCAGGCTGATTGACGACGGCGTTGGCCGCAAGTCCCAGCTGCGCAATGAGGCCCTTGACGTTACTGGAGGTGGTTTGCACCTCTGTTTTTGCACCATCCAGAGTCACCTGGACCTTCTTGAAGGTGTTCACCGTGATGACGCTGCCGTTGCTTATCTGGGCGTTGAGCGCGGGGCTCACGCTGTCCTCACTGTGCACGTCAACATTGGCGCGTTGCAGGACCTCGCCCACGGAGCCGCCGAATGATTGGATGGAACTTGCTTGCCCGTCAACGTCGACGGTCACCGTCTTGTTGTTTCCCACAAAACCCACGAGGCCAAGAACCAGCGCCACGAGGACCAGCATTTGCGAGCCGACCTTGAGCAGACTCAATTTGCCATCAGTCTGAAACAACTTAGCGATGTTTTGCGCCACAATATCCCGAATCTATCCAAGCATCCGGGCACGGGGATAAATACGTGACCGCGCGTGCGCAGGCCACCGTACGGCCACACTGCTGAAAGGGGCGCACCGGGCGCAGGCATAGCGGATCCGAGCCCCCAAAGCCATCATGGCGCAAGGGGCACTAGGGACTGCTGTACTGCGAACGGGCACTCCACGAAGGGGCAAAAAACCGCCTACGAACAGGAGTGAAATTATCCGAAGGCCTTCCCCGACCCCGGCTAATAGTTACCCATCGTAACCTAACCGTGATCTGATCGCCAAGAAATATCTCAGTTCGGGGACCAAGTGCCGTAGACAGTTTCGGTGTTTTGGGCCAGCGTTGTGCACAATTCAGCCAGATCCAGCTCCAGCAATTCCGCCATGGTGCGCACCGTATACGGCACCATGTAACTGGCGTTTTGGCGGCCGCGGTGCGGGTGCGGGGTGAGGAACGGGGAGTCAGTTTCCACCATGAGCAGCTGTGGATCCGCAACGGCCAGAGCGCTGCGCAAATTGGCTGCGTTCTTGAAGGTCAATGTGCCCGAGAAGGACATGTACCAGCCGTTGTCATTACAGATTTTTGCCAACTGTTCGTCGCCCGAAAAGCAGTGGAACACCACGTGCTGGGGCAGTGGCTCATTGTTGAGCACCTGCACCACATCATCATGGGCGTCGCGGTCATGGATCTGCACGGCCAGGCCCAACCTTGTGGCGATGTCCAGGTGCCGCCGGAACGAGTACTGCTGGTTGGCCCGGTGAGGTCCCTCCGTGCGGAAATAATCCAGCCCGGTTTCGCCAATGGCGCGGACGCGCGGGTGCTGTGCCAGCTGCTCAATCTCGGCCAGGGCGGCCTCCAATGTGCCCTCCAAAGCTAGCAGCGGAGCGTCATTCGGATGAAGGGCGACGGCGCCCAGCAGGCGGTCATCCTGTTCCACGGCCTGCACCACAAAGCGGCTGGATTCAAGATCGCAGCCCACCTGAACCGCACCCTTGACGCCCACAGCCTGAGCGGCATCGAGGGCCTCGGCCACTGGCACCGGCGTGCCGTCCAAGCGCATATCCAGATGGGTGTGGTTGTCATAGACACTCACAGGCAGAGGTTCCGGGGCAGCGGCGTAGGGCCGGGGTTTCGGAGCATCGGCGCCCGCGGGCTCGGTGCCGCCTGCTGACTGCCCGGTGTTGGCGGCTTCAGGGCCGGGAACTGCTCTGTACGGTGCGGGAACGGAGTGTGTGCTCATCGGCTTTAGCGTATCGCGAGGACTGCTGCGCTGGCTCATGTTCGAAACCTGTAGGACAACCGCCACTCTACTAGTAACGTAGGCCACAAATAGAGTGCCAATGGCGGCTACGCCGAACAACGTCGAGATTGCACATTGGCAAGGTGGGGAAGGCCCTCATGTCCCAGCATGACCAGTTGGAGCACGCTTCAACAGTAGGTACACCGCCCATGGACGCGGCCAGTTTTGCCACGGCGGCCGGGAAGATTCTCACCAGCATTGGCACCGTGATGGACGGCAAGGCAGAGGCCAGCGAATTGGCGCTGACCGTACTACTGGCCCAAGGGCATCTGTTGCTGGAGGACGTGCCGGGGGTGGGTAAGACCCTGCTGGCAAAAACCTTGGCCAAGAGCATCGATTGCAGCGTCAGTCGCATCCAATTCACCCCGGATTTGCTGCCCAGTGATGTCACGGGCGTCTCCATGTTCAATCAAGGCACCCGGGACTTTGAATTCCGCCGCGGTGCCGTGTTTGCCAACATTGTTATTGGGGATGAAATCAACCGGGCCTCTGCGAAAACTCAGTCCGCGCTACTGGAATGCATGGAAGAGCATCAGGTCACGGTAGACGGCACGTCATATGTACTAGACGAGCCGTTCATGGTGATCGCGACGCAAAACCCTATCGAGATGGAGGGCACGTACCCGCTGCCGGAGGCCCAGCGGGACAGGTTTATGGCCCGTATTTCCATGGGGTACCCGGACGCCGCGGCGGAATTGGAAATGCTGCAAACGCACCAATCCGTGAACCCGTTGGACGCAGTGAGGCCCGTAGTCACTTCTGCAGAGGTGGCAGCGATGATTAGCGCGGTGCATACCGTGTACGTATCTGATGCCATCAAGGAGTTTGCTGTAGCACTGGGCCGTGCCAGCCGTGAAAGCCCACGGCTACGGTTGGGTGCCAGCCCGCGGTCCCTGCTGCAATTGCTCCGGGGCGCCAAGGCCAAGGCTGCGCTTTCGGGGCGGGATTTTGTGCTGCCGGATGATGTTCAGGCGTTGGCGGAGCCTGTGCTGGCACACCGGATCATCGTGGACCGCAAGGCTGCGAGCACGGGCGAATCATCGGAGTCCATCCTGGCAGGGATTTTGCGGAGTATTCCCGTTCCGGGCAGCGAGGGCAGACCCGCTGCGCGGGGAGGGACCCGTTCCGCTGGGGTGCACGTACGGAGCAGTGCTCCCGGTTCGTCCGGCACAACCGGTTCATCGGGGAGGGCCTAACCGCCATGGCGCGGCCCAGGGCACGTGACCGAGGCCACACGGGCTTCGCGTACGGCTGGTTCACGCCGCGCGGCTGGGGCATTTTGGCCACCGGCGTACTGGTTTTACTGGGCGCACAAGTGTTGGGCCGGCGGGATCTGCTGATCGGCGGCACGTTCCTCATAGCCCTGCCGCTTATGGCCGTAGCGTCCCTGCAGTTCAGCAAACCGGCCTTCGACGTCTTCCGTGAGTTTGCCCCCACGTCCGTCCCTACGGACACCACCTCCACCGTGTCCCTGACTGTGGCCGCTACCCGTCCGCAAGCAGGGCGGGTCAGTATGACGGAGGGGCTGCCGGCTCGTTTTGGTACGGCCCCCACCTTTGGTTTCCCCTCCTCCGCTGCGCCCTCGGCCATGCTGAGCCGCTACCAGTACCACCTGCAGTCCACCCAGCGCGGGCAGTTCCAGGTGGGGCCGGTGCAGGCAGAATTTACGGATCCGTTTGGCCTGATGAGGCGCAAGCACCAGTTACATGGCACGGATCTGCTCACCGTGACGCCCGCGGCCGTGGAGCTGCCGCGCATACCGCTCACCGGCACGCGAGGAATCGACGGTGTGACGTCCACCCGGCAGCGAGCCAACCCCAGCGATGATGACGTGATGACGCGCGAGTACCGGCATGGGGACCCGCTCCGTCGGGTGCACTGGCCCGCCACAGCGCGCGCAGGCGAGATGATGGTACGGCAGGAGGAATCGGTCACCACGCCGGAGGCCACCCTTGTTATCGACGCCCGCATTCCAGCCTTTTTACGAACGACGACGGCTGCCGCACCCACGTCCGGTCCGCACCCAGAGCTGGTGAGCAGTGAGAATTTTGAGTTCTCTGTTGTAGCGGCCATGTCCATAGCGCAGCACCTGATTGGGCGGAATTTCTCCCTCCGTATTCTGGACCCCCTGGGCGCTCCGGGGTTCCGCACCTCAGCCTCCGCTCCCCTACCGGAGCAGAGCTACTACGCCGGCAGCTCCGGGTTAGCGAACATCGCGGAATCACTGGCGGCGCTGGAATTGACAGCCCCCGAAGGGCCGGGTCCTGGCGAGGCCACCCGGCTGAAACCCGCCGGGCTGGGCTTGCTGAAGGAGGGCTCACTTAAGCAAAACTCGTTGCATCGACGCAGCTCCCTGAGCGGCTCGCAAAACCAAGGCACGCCGTCGTCCCTCCCCACTACTGACGCAAGCGCATATGGCGCCGCCTTGGACAATGAGCTGGCCGCTCATCACGGCCGCGGCCCACTGGTAGCGCTAGTAGGTGCCCTGACGGATGCCGAAGCGACGCAGCTGGCTCATCTGGCACAGCACGGCTCCGCGGCACTGGTGTTGCTGGTAACCGATTCACCACGGAACGCGGGCAATACGTTGGCCATCCTTCGACGCGGGGGCTGGCAGGCCTTGGCCGTGGACCACAGGACAGACGTTGCTGCAGCGTGGAGCTACTTTGCCGAGTCAGTCCCACTGCCCTCGTCTCTAGGGAGTGCGCACTCATGAGTCGGCTAGCAGAAGGTTCAGGGCGCACTCGCCCGGGCGCCCAACCCTGGCTCATGTCCGCCGCCATTTTTGTGGCCATGATAGGCAGCGCACTCAGTATCAACGGCGCTATTCGCAGCTGGAGCTGGCTGTGGTTTGCCATAGTCACCGTGGGCGGGCTGCTCTTGCTGCTGGCGATACTGCGCTCTGTGAAGGCGCCGGCGTGGCTGGTTCCAATTGCGGGGCTGGCCGCTCTAGTGATGCTGCTCACCGCCGAGTTCTTCTCCGACTCCGCACTGCTGGGCACCATCCCCACCGGGGATACTTTCACCGAACTGAGCACCGCGGTTGACCTGATGATCAACACGATTGTGGGCGGTGTTGCCCCGGTCCAGGACAACCAGGGCATGGCACTGCTGGTAAGCGCTGGGCTGGGCCTCACAACGCTACTCGTTGATGTCCTGGCCGTATCTCTGGCCATGCCTGCCACCGCTGGTCTGGGGATGGTGGCCGTGCTGGTCATTCCGGCATTGGTGAAGGTGGATAGCGTTGGCGCATTCGCGTTTGTTCTTGGAGCCGCCGGGTACCTGATGATTCTGGGACTCAGCCAGTGGTACCGGCCCGACGGCGCCAGCGGGCCACCCACCGGCAGACAACCGGGGCAGTTGCTCCGCGGCTCCGTGATCACCGCCGGTACCCTGGCCGTGGCCATGGCAGTCGCCACAGTAATGCCCGGATTTGATACGGGCGCCTTCCCACAAGGCTCCTACTTCAACCCGTTTGGCGTCAGTTCCGGGATCAACCCGCTGATCACACTGGGCGAAGACCTGCGCAGCCAGATCGGAAGAGC